>NZ_JBVOOL010000011.1:0-259659 GCF_055664045.1 Kitasatospora sp. NPDC023385
TAGGTGATCCATCCGACACCCGAGCGACCGGTCAGACGTCAAGCTGAGCACGTTCAGCTGTACCTGACTGAGCACTTCGACGAGTACGCGGACACTTGGCGCCGGTCGCAGCCTCCGCACCGGGGCAGGCCGGTCAGCTTGGAGATCGTGCAGGGTGCGGTGCGGCCGCAGAGCGAGCAGGCCAGGACGGGCAGCGGGCAGCAGTTGGGGCAGAGGGGACCGTCGGCGGTGCGGGTCTGCACTCGCCGTCGCTCGCGGCAGCTGATGCAGACCTCGGTGTTCGCGGGGTCGGTGACCAGGCAGTTCGGACACAGCGGACGCCCGTGCTCGTCGCGGGTCGCCGGTTCGCGTCGGGCACCGCAGCGTGCGCACTCCTCGACGCGTGACTTGGCGATGCAGTTGCGGCAGACCCGCTGACCGTCCAGCGGCTTGTCGATGCGGACAATCCGGTGGCAGCGGGGACAGGCTGGCCGGACGATCCCGGCGACGCCTGCCTCGTGCAGGAGGTCGATGAACTGCAGGATGGCCCGGTGCGGCGCGAGATAGCCCTCGCCGGTCAGCAGGCGGGGGTTGTCCTCCAGGGCCCAGACCAGCCTCCGACGGTAGGCGGGGCGGGTGGGCACTGACCGGTGGAGGGCCTCAGCGATCACGTCACGGTCGGCGTCCGGGGCGATCGCGGCGATCACTTTGTGGACGACGTCGACGGGATCGCGGTCGTCGGGGTCGGGACACATCGAACAGCGGGGCAAGCCCTTGCGGTCCCGGAAGGCCAGGCGCCGGGTGTTGCCGCAGGCGGCGCATGCCGCGGTCTCCTGGCCGCAGACCGAGCAGTACCAGTCCTGGCCCTGGCGCTGGAGGGTCCGCAGGTTCTTGCCGCACTCGGCGCAGACCGGTGGCGAGATCGCCGACGCGCCGGCATTGCGGAGTTCGATGAGCAGGTCGCCGATGGCCCGTGGTGCCGGGGACCGGCCGTCCGTGAGGACGGCGGGCCGCGTCGCCAGGGCCTGTGCGAGGCGGCGGGACTTCGACCGGCCGCCCGCGATCACAGTGACCACCATCTGGATGGAGGCGGGGTCGAGCTTCTTCTCGACGTCGGAGATCAGATCGGTCATCAGGCCGATCGGGTCGGTGACGGCGCGGCCGTGATGGTCAGCGGTGGTCACGGCCGGTCAACACCCCTGATCCTGGCCCGCTTCGGCCGCAGTCCGCCGAGCCCTTCCGCGGGTTCCCCGCCGCCGCCGGCGGCGGCCTTCTTCGGCTTCTGCACGGCTCCGGCCACGGTGATGGGCTCGATGAGGTCGTCCATCGCGCAGTCCAGGATGTCGAGCAGAGCCATGAGGATCTTCAGGCTCAGTCGCTCCGGTCGCTCGACGACGAGCCGGTAGACCTGGCTCGACGACAGGGTGATGCCCCGTTCGGCGAGCGGCGGGAGGAGGTCGGTGGTGGAGAACATCCCGCGGTCCGCCATGACCTTGCGCAGGTGCCACTGGTAGTCGAGCTTGGCGGCCATCGCCGGATCCCTCCTGTCATGCCCCGGCGAACGCCGGCGCCAGTGCCTTGTGCAGGGAAGTGTTCATGAAGTCATCGCTGACGTGCGTATAGATGGCCAGGGAGCTGTCGCACTCGTGGCCGACCTGCTGCTGGATTATCTTGAGTTCGCTTGACTGGTGGGCTGTTGACCTGGCTGTTTGCGTCGTGGTGGTTGTTCGTGACGCAGCGGATGAGGGCATCGGGAGTCCTTTCAACACGGGCCGATCGTTATTGACCTGGGATCGCTTGCGGCCGCGTCTGCCTCGCATTGATAGTTGTCACCGCCGAACGCGCTCGACTTGGGGGAGTGCTTCGGAGTCTCAGCGGTGTCTCTCATCAGATGCGCGAGCTTGTTGTCACAATCGACTCGGGAGGCGGAGCCGTCATCAGGTTGGCAGCGGCGCGGGCCGGAGGCCCCCGGGACACCGCTCGGTCGCGTGTCAGCCTGGGCGTGCAGAATGCGTCCATGATTGACAACTACCGGGCCGGTGACGTGCTGAAGCTGGAGTGCCCGTTCACCGAGACCACGGTCACCGAGGTCTCCCGCTCCTACGTTTCCGTGTGGTGGCCGTGGTTGGAGGTGGACCCGCAGGCCAAGAACATCAGGTGGAACGGCCAGCGGGCGATTCCAACGCCCGAGGCCGGCGAGTGGGAGATCTTCCGAACGGAACCGGCGAAGACCGCGCTGAGGAAGGGTGACACATGCCTCGTAGGGGTCCCCGCGACCGTGGTGCACGTCCAGGCGGTCTATCACTTCGATCCGCCACAGGTCACCGGCATGCTGCCGCGGCCGGCGTCCTACCTCGACCTCTTGCGACAGGGTGACACCTATGACCCCGAGCTTGAGGACCAGGCCTACGCGCTCGATCCGGCCGGCGGCGAACCGATCCGCATCGAGCTGCTTTTCCGCCCGTACGCATTCCTTGAACCAGGCGATGAGGTAGCCGACCGGAACGGGCGCGTCTGGCGGTTCGACGCGGCTTGGGACTGGCATCCCTTCGACGGTGAGCATTCGGGAACCCCGGCCTGGCCGCTGGCTCTGCTCTCCCGCAATGGTGAGCCGACGCCGGAGGAAGTTGCGATGGTTGCCCGGGCGACGGCGGTAGGCAGCCACGCGGAGGCGCTGGAACAGTGGACTGGACTCGCTCTCGCGCAACCAGTTGCCCACCAGCAGTAAGCGACAAGACAACGGGCGCTGGGCTCCGCTCCGCTCGAACGGGCGCGCGGTGACGGTTCGGACTTGCGACGTGACAGCTATTGCTGCGAGGCACGCTGCTCGGGTGGGCTGATGCGAGTTGTCCCGGCGCGTTGTTCGCCGAGTGCGTGGGCGAGTTGGTCACGGAGTTGCTGGTTCTCCTCGGTGAGGCGTCGGATGCGGGTGTTGGCGGCTTCAAGGCGTCGTAGCAAGGAAGCGCCGGAGGTGCGCTGCCGTGCAGGAACCGGCGATCCGGGGTCGCGGCGGTGTGCTGCCCGAAGGCGCTCGATCTCCTCTCGCAGGTCCGGCTGGGCATAGAGCCAGGACCGGGACACTCCGGCTCGCTTCGCGACGGTCTCGAAGGTCACCGGCTCGCCTGCCAGGTCGAGGGTGCGGAGGGCCTGGACGGCCTTGGCGCGGGTGTACTCGCTGCGGCGACGGGCGGCGTCGACGATGTGCTGGCTGTTGTCAGCTCGCATCGGCAGTCGTCTCCGGCCGTCCGAGGTCGTCTTCCAAGCTGGTGATGACCTTCTCCAGGTTGCCGAGGACCTGGCGGTTCATCTCGACCACGCGGGCTTGGCCGCGGGCCTCGGCGGCGGAGACGATCTGCAGCAGTTGCTGCTTCGGCTCGCGGTGCTGCGGCAGGAACTCGGGGGTCGTGACGAACATCGGGCACGTCAGGCACGCGTTGGCATGCGGACAGGTCCGTTGCACCGGCAGGCCGCAGTAGCCGTTGGGCAGGGCCTGGGTCACGCGCCCGAGCCGCTGCTTGGCCCAGGTGGCCTCGGCCACAGGGCCGCCGGGATCGACGATGACGCTCTCGCCCTTGATGTTGACCTTGCAGGTCTTCTCCCAGTGCCGGCGGACCGTGGAGTCGTGCAGCCGGGCATAGTGGGCGGTCATCTCACCGGAAGAGTGATCGAGAAGGACGCGTACGACTTCCTGCGGGACGTCCCGGTTGATCAGCCTGGTTCCAAAAGTGTGGCGCCATTGATGGAGCGTCAGATGAACCGGTCGGCCGTGTTCGTACTGGACGTCGCATCGCTCCAGCCAGCGGTCGAGCTGGCCGCGGTAGGAGTGCGTGGTCAGTGGCCGAGTGCCGTCGGGGTTCATCCGAGGCGCCGGAAAAAGCCACTGGCTGCCGCCGGGCCAACGCTCAAGGACGCGCTGCTGCTGGGCGGCGATCTCGCCCTCGACCTCCTCATCGATGGGAACCAGGGCTTCGCGTTTCATCTTCCGGTTGAGGTAGCGCAGGTAGGCGGCGCCGTCGGTGTCCCGGATGATGCAGTCGAAGGCCAGGTGGCAGGCGTCGCCGACCCGCAGCCCGCAGCCCGCAGCGCATGAGGATCAAGGTCAGGACCCGGCCGTCGGGGGTGTGCCAGCGGTCGAGGTTGGCGGCCTGTTCGACCTGGGCCATCACGTGCTCGGCCAGAGCCCGGGGCAGCCGCTTGTCAGGACGGGGGAAGTCATCCGGGTAGAAGGTCGCGTTCGCCGGGAGGCCCTGGTCCCAGCCGTGGCGGCGCACGGTATGGAAGAAGGCGTTCAGCGAGCTGATGTCTCGGCTTCGGGAATGTGTTGAGCGCGGGTCGAGGGCCAGGTCGGCGAGGTAGCGTTCCAGCACGGCCCGGTCCACGCAGGCCGGCTCGTCGGCGGCAACGCGGGGGTCGGCCAGGAAGCCGGAGAACCGGTTGAGGGCCAGGATGTCGATGACGGCCTGGTTGACGCTGCGGCCGACGCTCAGCCGCCACCGCACGAACCGTTTGGCCAGCTCGCGTAGCCACGGCTGGAGGATGCGGTCGAAGCGCAGCCGGGCCCTGGTGCCCTCGATGCCGAGCCGGCGCAGTTCCCACACATCACGCGGGAATTCGCTCTCCCAACCGCTGCCATGGGCGAGGTCCTCCAGGTGCGTGTACGCGTAGCGCAGGAACGCCAGCTGCCCGTTCTGGCTGTGACTGGAGCCGCGTCCGGCGGCGTAGTACTCGCTCCACCGCTCCATCGGCCACTCCAGCAACGACGCGGCGCCGCTGGCGGCGACCAGCCGGATCACCGGGGCGACGGCCGAGCTGTGGGTGTTGACCTGCCGCTCGTCGTGACGGCACTGGAGGGCGTATTGCAGCTCCAGCCGCAGCTGCCGTTTCCCACCAAGCGGCCGGAAGTCGAACCGGTCGTCCCCGGCGGCCTCGCAGCGGCGCACGAACTCCTCGATCTCGGGCCTGCCAACGGCCTGCCACCGGGAGTTGTGGTTGTGGCAGAACGCCGACTTCCCCTGGGCCCACAGGGTGCAGAACGACAGCCGGCAGACCCGACAGCCGCTGTCCTCGACAGTCGGCAGGCCAGCCACCCACGTTCTCTTGTCGGGCTGGCCCGCTCGCTCCCAAAAGCCGTGGTGGCGCACGCACAGGCCCTGCCGGGCCGCCCCGAAGCGGCATCCGGCGACGGCGCACGCCGCCAGCTCCGACCGCCCGATCGGATCGGGCCCGGGATCGGCGATGAAGGCTTCGACGTCCGGTTTCCCTCGCCGCTGCCAGCGGTAGTAGTGGCCCCGGCAAAGCTGGCGGGTACGGGGCCGGCGCGGGCATCCAGGAACCCGGCACGAGCCCAGCCTGAAGATCAGTTCACCGGGCGCGGGGATGAACACGTCCACGCGGAACTCCGGCCGGACGGCGGCCATCAGCTTGCCGAGCAGGCCGGCGCCGGGGGCCGGAGCGGCAGGCATCGCGTCGCTCACCAGCGCACCTCCCGGCCGGTCAGGAATCCCGCGGCCTCCAGGGCCCGGCGGGCGTCCTCCACGGACAAATGACCGTAAACGTCGTGTGTGGTGGCGATCGAGGAATGTCCGAGCAACGTGCTGACCACTTCGATCGGCACCCCCTGCCGCAGAAGCAGGGTGGCCCGGGTGTGCCGGAACCAGTGGGGATCGAAGTCGAACCCGACCTCGCGCCGCAGCCGCAGCACGAGGTCGTAGACGGAGGCGTAGGTCAGCGGATGACCGTAGGAGCCGCCCCACAGGTTGACGAACATGTAGTCGCTGTCCAGGTCGCCGTACTCACCGTGCAGGTAGTCGGCGTAGAGCCGCACGATCTCGGGACCGACGGGAACGGTGCGGGGCGAGGCTGACTTGGCCCGTGCCCGGTTGTCGTTGACGCGCGGCGTCACGGTCAACTCGCCTTCCGCCACGGCCAGATCCTCGTGCCGCAGGCCCAGGGCCTCGCCGATCCGGATCCCCGTCTCCCAGAGCAGCGCGAACAGGAACCGGTCCCGCAACCGGGTGCATGCGTCCAGGATCGCCTGGGCCTGGGAGGCGGTCAGGAGCGTCGGATGCGTGCGGGGCGTCTTCAGCTTGATCGTGCGGCGACGCTCAGGCTGGCCGTCGGCCAGGTGATACAGGAACGGCTTCCAGCCCGTGCGCCGGGCGCGGACCGGCTGCAGCTCGGTGACGAGGTCGCCAAGATCCACACCGTGGCGTGCGTGGAAGACGTACAGGCCGCTGACCGCGGACAGCTTCCGGTTGACCGTGGTCACCCCGCAGTGATGCTCCGCCGAGGGCAGCAATGTGACACCGCCGTCGCGGCCCGCGGGAGGCAGCCGGAGCCAGGCGACGAACTCGCCCAGGTCCTCCAGCCGGACCTCGCGCCAGTCCAGGCCGCGTCGGTCGAGGAAGACGAACCAGTCCTTCAGATCGTGGGCGTATGCCTTGATCGTGTTCGGCGACCGCTCGATCGCCGTCAGGTAGGCCAGGTACCGCTCGATCGGCTCGACTATGCCGCCCTCATCGCCAAGGACCGTCCATGACTCAAGCGGCGAGTCGGGCATCAGCACCCGTTGCACCAGCATCAAACCTCCCGGGGAACTGCGTGGTGGACGGCGGTAGATAACCACCTCCACCACACAGATCTCCGCCTACCCCAGGCTCGTGCTGCACGTCATGCACACACTGCTGAGGACTCAAGAGAAGCTGGATGAAGCGCCGGTCCACCCCGTCCTCGGTCAGGTGCGTGACGTACGAATGCCGCAGCGAGTGCGGGACCAGCTCCTTCGGCAGCCCGAGCGCGTCGCGGTATGCCTCGAACCGGTCGTTGATCGAGCCGGGCTGAAGCCGCCCTCCGCGCTCGGTGATCCACAGAGCCGGGTGGTCGGGGAACCCGAAGCGCGGGCGGACGTTCTCAACGTAGTCCGCCACCGCATCGACGGCCCAGTCCATCACCGACAGCACGTTCCTCCGGCGTGGCGGCTGGCCCTTCTTCGCCTTGCCGTAGCGGACGTTGAGCGTGCCGTACCGGCCGAACTGGCGGGCCTGCGGGTTGCGTCCGAAGTCGACCAGGTCGAGTTTGGAGGTCTCGGTCCGCCGCAGACCCCAGCCGTAGATGACCTTGAAGAGGGTGGCGTCCCGGTAGGCGGCCAGGGCGCCCTTGCGCTTGGCTCGCACCGCCCGGTCGACCTGGTCGTCGGCATAGTCGAGGAGGAGCTGCAGCTGTTCCCGGGTGAACGGCTTCGCCTCCGGGTCGCCCTCGTAGTCGTTGAGGTGGGCGATGGTGTTCCATTCGTGGCAGATCGCCACCGGGAAGGTGCCGAAGGCCTCCTCGCAGGCCGGCCCCCAGCCGTAGCGGCCGTCGATGAGGAACTCGCTGAACAGTCGCACCGTGCCCTGGTAGCTGCGGATCGTCGACGGCGCCAGGTGCTTCTCGCCCGTCAGGGAGAGCGACCACTCGTCCACGTGGGCCGGTACCCACTGCCACGGGTACTCGTTCGCAAACTCCATGAACCGGCGTACGAGCCGATCCCGGTCCTCGACCGTCTCGTCCTTCAGACCCCGCGACTTCTGCTGGGCACGCCAGCCCCGCAGCATCGCGTCGAACATGGCGTCCTCGGGACGAAGCTGAACCACCCCCGAGACGAGTTCCAGGTGAGCCGACCCGGCGAGGGCCACCTTGCGCTGATGCACCATCCAGACCATCCCTTCTGGAGGGAAGATCATGCATCAAACGGGATCTCCCCTGCAACAGGCCTGGTTAGGAGGCTAGTTCGTAGGAGCCCTGAAGTCCTTCAAGCCCTCGACATGACCTGGCGACCTGCGGTTTCTCGCCCGTCTGATGCAACTCCCGAGGGTTCAGATACGCCTGGGTGGCGGCGCTGGTATGCCCCAACAAATCGCGTAGCACGAGCAAGGGATTGGCCTTCGTCAGGTACAGGGCCAGAGCGTCGTCATCGCCCGTGTCCACGGCGAGCTGGGCAGCCTGCTGGTAGTAGCCGCGCACCAGCCGCTCCAGCGTGGCCATCGCGAAGGTGTGCCTGGTGACATGGGGATGGACATGCGGGAAGGACGGTTCAAAGCGGTCGCGGATCCGCTGCGCGGTCCGGCGCAGGACCGTCGCCCAGTCGACGAACGGCTTCCCGCCGGACTGCACCGCCAGCAGCGCGCTGCCCCCGTCGGGTGCCACCAACCGCAGCCGCTCGGCCGGGGTGAGGGCGTGCCAACGGCGGCGCGTCCCGTTGATGAGCGCGCCGTCATGCGTCGGGGCCTCGACGAACAGCGGATCACGGGGCTGCCAGCGCGAGCCCTCGGTAGCTGCGGACCGCTCCCAGCTGATGTAGTCGTGGACCCGGGCCAGATCCTCGTAACCGATCCACGTCGACCGACCCCTCCTGCCCTTCGCTGTCGGCGGGGCGAGCACCAGTGGCACTGGCACCGCTGTGCGGCGGCGCGGCAGCGGCGGCACCTCGTAGACCGTCAGATGCGTGAACTCCTGCGACCGCAACCCGCTGGACAGCGCCAGGCCGATCACCGCCGCGTTGCGGCCGGTCTCCCGTCCCCGGAACGAGACGTCCCGTTCGCCCGCCGGGTTGTTGCCCGCCAAGGCGTGCATCAGCAGCTCCACGTACGGCTTCTCCAGGTACTTCCGCGTCGCATGCGCGTTGCCCATACGCACCGTCGCCAGGTTCCTGGTGACCTCCACGCGCGCACCGTCCGGGCGGGTCATCGACTGCCGCGCGTAGGAGAACGGGACCGTCGGCGCGTACCCCTCGGTCGCCGCCCACTGGTAGAAGGACGAAAGCGTCTTGACCGCCAGATTCCAGCTCGCCGGGCTCAGCCTCACCTCCAGCGGTCCGGACAGTCGGTACTCGGCGTACATCGACAGCGCAGCCCGGAGCCGCTGCCGATCGGCGAAGACCGGGATCCGGCGGGTGTCGAGGAACTCCGCCCAGCCCTTGAGCGCCTGGGCGTACGTTCGCCATGACTTCGGCGACGGCGCCCCACTGACCGGCAACTCACGCAGCCACAGGTTCATCACCACCGTCGGCCGCAGACCCGCCGCGTCCTCAAGGTGGAGGTCCTCGTCGATGAGGACGGGCATGGCCTCCCGGATGACGGGCCGATCGTACAGGCCCCACTCTTCCCATCCGGCGGAACTGTAGTAATGCAGGATCACAGGACGAACCTGGAGTGAGACACGGAGCAGAGCAAGAGCTATCACTCGTACGTGGGAAGGAACTTCACCCTCACGAGACACACTCAAACTGCAGAGCTAACGCGCGATGCAGTCTGGACAAGCAGGACCTCACCGCCCAGCGCGAGATCCTGCTCGGTCTGGACGTTCCGGAGGACCGGATCTACCTGGACCATGGACTGACCGGGGTCAACCGCGACCGGCCCGGCCTGGCCCAGGCCCTCGCGGCCGTGCGCGCCGGAATGGCGGTGGTGCGGGCCAGGGGCAGGCTCAAGGGAAAGCAGCCCAAGCTCACCGCCCGCCAGCAGACCCGCCTGGTCCAGCGGCACCAGTCCGGCGAGTACACCGTCGCCGACCTCGCCGACCTCGCCGAGCGCTTCGCCGTCAGCCGCGCCACTGTCTACCGCGTCCTTGAGCGCCACCAGCATGCAGCCACGCCGTCGACCTCCGGCGGGCAGTGACGTGCTGCCCTACGTCTACCAGGTCACCAAGTACGACCCCGCCGACCGCGACGAGGACGGTCACTACGCCGGCACTGAGCCCGCGACCAGCGACCACGGGCCGGTCGAAGCCGCCTACCTGCAGGCCGTCGCCACCTTCGCCGAGGACACCGGCGTCGACCGACTGGCCATCCGCGAGCCGCAGCTCGGAGGCTTCGCCCACTTCGGCCTGGAACCACCAGTCGACGGCTACGGCCTGGCCGCCCTCTTCCCCGCCGGCCCCGCCGGGTTCCATGACGGCGCACTGGTGCCGGTCGGCGTCGGCCTGGAACTGGTCCGGGCCATGCTCCGCGACAACGGCGCCTGGTGCCGTCTGGAGGCGGAGGGAGAGTTCACGGTGCACGTCGGCTGGGACCAGTACCTCTACCTCGGCAGCAGTCGGCCCTGCGAAGCGGCGCTGACCCGCACCCGAGCGCTCGGCCTGTTCCCGGAACGCCTGGACGCATCGCCGTACGACTTCACGCCCGGCGACCCCACGTACGTGCAGCGTCCGGCCGACGCCGACTTCTGGGCCCGGCTGCACTGGGCAGTCAGCGCCCGCCGCGCCACGTTCCTCGAGGAGACCTTCGCTGAGAACGCCTCCCGGTGGCACCGCCTCACCCCGGACACCGTCGAGACCGTGCGCTCCCAGCTGACCCCACGCGCACGGTTGGCGGCCTGGCCGGACCTGCTCACCGACGTCGACACGGCCGTGGCCGCGCTGCCCGACGAGGGCCTGGTGGAGGTCGTCTGGGAGGACGAGGGCGGGCAGATCACTGGCGCGGTCGTGGACGAGACCCAGTTCGGGGAGGTGACCTCCCGACTCGCCAACGCGCGTGCCGCTGGCGTTGTGTCCATGTATGCCGACGAGCGTCAGCCCCTGTTCACTGCCGTACTGCCCGACAGCGATGGTGTTCTGCGAGCTCGCTGGCAGACCGAGCCGACGCCAAGCGACCGGGACTGGGCGTTCCTGAAGACGCTGCGGCGCGGCCAGCTCGTCACCGGCACGGTGACCTCCCTCGCAAGCTTCGGCGTCACCTTCGTGGACATCGGCGGCTTCACCGCGATGATCAACATTCCGGAGCTGTCGTGGCGTCCCTTCAGCAATCCGTCCGACGTCGTCAGCATCGGCCAGGAGATCACAGCCGAAGTCCTCGACGTCGACATGGTTTGGGAACGGGTGCCGCTGTCGCTGCGAGCAGCGCAGGAGAACCCGTGGCCGCAGGTCGCACAGCGAATCGGGCAGGTGGCCACCGGGCCGGTCACCAAGATCATCCCGTTCGGCGTCTTCGTCCGCATCGAAGACCGAGAGGACGGCTTCCAGGGGCTCGTGCACACCACGGAGCTGGCCGAATCGCCCGGAGACGTCCTCGCGGTTGGCGACGCCCTGACAGTGAGGATCACCGATGTCGATCTCGTGCGCCGTCGCATTGCCCTGTCGCGTGTCCGGACCTCTGCCGCCCACACAGAGGGCCAGCCGCATGCCTGACGATGCGACGACTCGGATGCAGGTGGCCTTCGACGAGGCGCTCGCGCAGCGCAGCGCGACGCGATTCGGGGCAGGCCCAGTGGAGAAGCGAACCGGCGGGGAGCCGTCTGCTCACCGACGGTGAGATCAAGGGCGTGGCTGGAGGGCCTGCCCACGGTTGAACGGTGGGCCTGGCTGGTGGAGGGTGAGTCAGATCGCGCCTCGGCGATCAGGGACGTTCGAGGCGGTGTGACCAGGTAGGACGTGCCGTTCCCAGAGGCTGTCCAGGTGCGCGTGCAGGACGTCCTGCGCCTCTTGCGAGGTGAGGCGGCCGATGAGGACGTGGGCGGTGAGGCCGTCGGCGAGGGCGAGGAGGGCTCGGGCCTCGCGCTGCGGGTCGAGGGGCGCGGCGCTCGCGGCGCTCGCGGCGCTCGCGGCGCTCGCGGCGCTCTCGCCGGTCTCCCGGATGAGCTGGGTGAACGTCTCCTGCAGGGCTGCGTAGTTGGTTTTCAGCGTGTCGGCGAGCGGCTCACTGACCACGGCCTGTGCGACGAAGGCGAGCCAGACCCGTGCCTCGGCGCGATGTTCTTCCCGGAGCAGCGCGACTTCGGTGACCGCGTGGCCCAGGGCGGTGGCGGCCGACTGGGCCGGGCTCCGGACGAGGCGGGCCCGGACGCGTGCGGTGATCCGGTCGCCGATGTTCCCGAGAGTGAACAGGAGCATCTCTTCCTTGCTGCGGAAGCAGCGCTGCACGGCGCCCATCGACACCTGCGCGCGGGCGGCGACGTCGCGCAGGGTCACGCCCTCCAGTCCGTGTTCGTCGGCGATGAGGCAGACGGCCTCGGCGATGCGCCGGCGCCGGTCCTCGTGGTCAACCTGCCTGGGCATGCCCGGTCGCCTCCGTGCTGTCGCTGCGTTAATTCGATGCGCTCGTATCGGTTCCCAGGATACAGTTCCGATGCAAGCGCATCGGAACGTGGATCGGGAGGATGGGAGTCATGGGGGATGTCCTGTGGAAGCTGCCGGCGGCCGCGCAGGCGAAGGCGGTGCGTGATGGCGAGGTCTGCGCCGTCGAGCTGGTGGAGAGTCATCTGGACCGCATAGCCGAGGTCAACCCGCGGGTGAACGCGATCACCCAGCTCCTGGCGGAGCGCGCCCGTCAGGCCGCCGAGCGGACGGACCGGCGGCGGGCCGCGGGCGAGGAGCTGGGTCCGCTCGCGGGGGTGCCGTTCACGGTGAAGGAGTCCACGGCCATCGAGGGGGTGCCGACCACGTTCGGCACCCCGCGCTTCCGCGATCTGGTGGCGCCGGCGGACGCGCCCCCGGTGGCCCGGCTGCGTGCGGCCGGGGCGATCCCGATCGGGCACAGCAACATGCCCACCCTGATCCTGGCCGGGATGCACACGCGCAGCGAGTTGTTCGGGGACACGGTCAATCCCTGGGACCGCGGCCGGACTCCCGGCGGAACGAGCGGGGGCGACGCGGTGGCAGTCGCCACCGGCATGGCCGCGCTCGGGCTCGGCAACGACTCCGGCGGATCGGTGCGAGTCCCGGCCCAGTTCTGCGGTGTGGCCGGGCTGAAGCCGACCAGCGGCCGCTTCCCCGCGGACCATCGGATCCTTGGTCCGGACGACCCCGGCCCCGCATCCCAGATGCTGGTCACCGACGGCCCGTTTGCCCGGAGCATCGGCGATCTGCGGCTGGCGTACGAGGTGTTGGCCGGCACCGATCCGCGCGACCCGCGGGCCGTACCGGTGCCCGCGTACGGCGAGCCGCTGCCCGGGCCGGTGAAGGTCGCCGTCGTCGCGGACCCCGGCGGGCACGGCGTCCACCCAACAGTGCGCGCGGGCATCGCGACCGCGGCCGACGCGCTGCGGGACGCCGGGTACGACGTGCGCGAAGTGCCGGACGTGCCCCGGCTGGACGAAGCGCTCGACGCCTACGGCCGGATCACCGTGACCGAGTTCGCCCCGACCTGGCCGGTGGTGCGGGGGCTGCTCGGCGAGGGCGGGGACCGCTTCATCGAGATGTCCATGGAGCGGACCCCGCCCGCGAACGCGGACGAATTCATGAAGCTCATGGGCACCTGGATGAACATCCGCCGCTCCTGGGCCGAATTCCTCGACGAGTACCCGCTCCTGCTCGGACCCTCGTTCACCGAACCGCCCGTCGAACCGGGGCTGGAGTCGCGCGACCGGGCCGGGCGGGACCGCGTCGGGTCGGGAATGCGCCTGTGCACCGTGACCAGCTTCGTGGGCGTGCCCGGGGTGGCCGTGCCGACCGGGACGGCCGACGGGCTGCCGTCCGGAGTGCAGATCGTCGGGCGCGCGTTCCGCGAGGACCTGTGTCTGGCAGCTGCCCAGGCGATCGAGGACCGGCTCGGAGTCCTCACACCGGTCAACCCGCGCTGGGGAGTTGGCGCCGGTTGAGCCTCATGGACGCTGAAGCTCAACGGGAAGTGCAGACCCTCCAACCCGACACAGTTGACGTTGAACGCTCCGTGGCGCTCCACCTCGATCACACCCGCATCCCCCGTATGAAATCGCCCGCACTGTGACCTGCGCAGACCATCATGGCCTCCGGAACCCCGTAGGCCCCCACGTCGGGGTGTCGCGCGTGGGCGCCTGGCGCTGCTCACCGGCAGTCATCGAGCCGATCCCCGGGTTCGGTTGTAGGGCTCGGCGCGCTGGGGGTATACGAGCCACTGGCCAGGGGATGGAACAGGCCGCCCCGGCTGGAGCTAGTGAGAACACCTCCAAGCCCGACTGGACATCGTTGTGCCGGTCAAGATCACCGTGTTCGTCCGCAGGGCCGCAGACTTGCACGGTGCGGTGGCCGTGGTGGCCGCCGCATCCTTGTCCGTGACGACACCTGGGGCACCACACCGTGAGCGAACGCGTCATTGCGCCCAAGAACCGGGGCTTCCTGTTCCTCGACTCCCACCCCGGCGGCTGCCGGAAGCTGGTGGACGAGATGTGGCGGGCAGTTCCCGCCCAGGTCCCCGCGGGGGGCGAAGGCCCGGTGGCTCTGGTCATCGGCTCGTCCGCCGGGTACGGCCTGGCCGCCACGATCGCGGGCCTGGCCCGTGTCGGTATCCGTGGCATCGGTGTGTGCTTCGAGAAGGCGCCTGCTCGGCGCACCGGTACGGCCGGCTGGTATCGCACCGCCGCCACCGCCCGGCTCGCCCGGCAGCACGGGCGGGACATGGTCTTCGTCAACGGCGATGCGTTCAGCGACACGGTGAAGGAGCAGGTTGCCGACCTGCTCACCGAGCGGTTCGGGGGACGACTCGACTACCTGATCTACTCGGTGGCCGCGCCTCGCCGCACCGATCCGGACACCGGCGACGTGTACGCCTCGGTCCTCAAGCCGGTCGGCTCGCCGTACACCACCAAGACCCTCGTCTTCGACGAGCACGGTGCCCCGGAGGTGAAGGAGGTCACCACCGCGCCGGCCGAGGGCGACGACATCGAGCAGACGGTGGCAGTGATGGGCGGTACCGACTGGGAACGGTGGATCACGTTCCTGGCCGACCGCTCCCTGCTCGCCGATGGCTTCACCACCGCCGCACTCTCCTACATCGGCTCGCCACTCACCGCGGCGATCTACCGGCAGGGCACCATCGGCGCCGCGAAGTCCCATCTCGAAGCCACCGCACGGACGTTGGACGAGCGCCTCGGCAAGATGCTGGGTGGCCGGGCCGTCACCTCGGTCAACGCCGCAGCCGTCACCCAGTCCTCCACCGCCATCCCCGGCATCGCCCTGTACGTCGGGCTGCTGCGCGGCGTCCTCGGCGACGCCATGGTGGCCCCGATCGGTCAACTGGTGGATCTCTGGGACCAGTTGACCGGTGCCCGCCCCCTCGACCTCGACGACGAGGGACGGGTCCGCCTCGACACCTGGGAACTCGACCCCGCCGTACAGAACGCCGTCGCCGAACACTGGAACACCGCCACCAGCGGCACCATCACCGAACTCGCCGACCTCGACTGGTTCAGCGACCAAGTCCGCCGCCTCTACGGCTTCTCCGTCCCCGGCATCGACTACACCGCCGCCGTCGACACGGACACCCCCTGGCCCAGCCCCACCATCTGACCCGCGCCACGAACACACCCGATCGCGGCATACATCGAGGTCGCGGCGCCAGCCACAGCGCGGATCAGCCGACCGGCAGCGGCCCTGACGGCAGTTCGAGCCCGGCGCGACACTGCCCGCCCCACGTGGCGTGGAGCGGGCAGTCTCGGTACCGGGCCGGCGGGCGTACGGCTACCGGCGGCTGCGGAAGTCGACGTGCACGTTGAGGTCCATGAAGTCCTTCTCCTCCTTGTCCCCGGTGTACGACTGGAGGTAGATCCGGAACTCTGCGGGCGGAACCTCCTTGGGAAGCGTGAACGTCCAGGTCTGCTTCCACTCCCCGGCGGGCGGCCGCGTGTCCCCCTCCAGCTCCGCCCCCAGCATTTTCAGCACCTCGGGCAGCGTGGCCGTTTTCCGGATCAGCGAGATGAGTCCCAGCTTCACCTGGAGGTGGCACTCCACCTGGGTCAGATCGACCTGCTCCTTGAGCCGGCCGGTCATCTCCCACCGCACCTCCTTCCCCGGCTGTGGGTAGGTCGGCGTCAGGGTGATGTCCTTGATCTCGAGGACGTAGGAGTCGTCGCTGCGGTCTTCGATCAGATCGGTAGTCATGCGCGAAGAGTACTCATGCAACTACTTTCCGCACCGGCGGCCTGGTGATCGGAACGAATGTCCTGTCCCCGGGTTCGGAGTCGACTGCAACGCTCCGGTCAACGCCCCTTCGGGATCATCCCGTGGCGGCTTTTGGACTCGCTTCGGCTGAACCCGTGCATCCGTCAGAAAATAGTAGCCATGGACATAGTAGCCATGTAATCTATTTGCCATGAGCAAGGGTTCACCGGGCCCCACGCCCGGCTTCCTCGTATGGCGGCTCGCCAACAAGTGGCGCGTCGCGGTCGATCGCGCGGTGGCTCCGCTGGGCCTCACCCACGCGCAGTACTCACTGGTCGCGTCGCTGCACGGCATGCAGCGCGCCGGCGAGCGGCCCAGTCAACGCCGACTCGCCGACCACGCCGGTCTGGAGGCGTTGTACGTCTCGAAGCTGGCGCGCGCCCTGGAGTCGGCCGGTCTGATCGAGCGCACCCGCGATCCCCGCGACCCGCGCGCCGTGCAGCTCGCCCTCACCGAGCAGGGCCAGGCCGTCACAAGGCAAGCCATCGCGGTGGTCCAGGAACTGCATCAGCAGTTGCTGGAGCCGCTCGGCGGCCCCGACGCCCCGCGGACGCGCGCGTTCACCAACGAACTGACGACCCTGCTCGACGCACCTCTCGCCCCATCCCTACCGAACGACGAGAGCACTCAGGGGAGAACACCATGACCACCGCCGCACCCGTCGCCGACGCCCGCGCCCTCGGCCTGGCCCACTACGCCGCCCGCAGCGTCCTGGAGCACGTCCTGGCCCGGCACGGCATCACGTTCCAGCAGCAGATCACCCTGCGCGCCGCCGTCACCGCCGACGCCCCGCCGACGCCGGACGATCTCGTCACCCAGGTCCGCGGCTTCCTCAAGGCGGATCCGGCCGACATCCGCGCCGATCTCGACGAGCTGCTGGCCAAGCAGTTGCTCGTCGCGGACGGTGCGCACCTTCGCCCCACGGCTGCAGGGCACGAGCTGATCGCCGCCGCCGCCGCGGAGACCGCCCCCATCGCCGCCCGCATCTGGGGCGGGATACCCACTGAGGACCTGGCCGGCGCCGGGCGCGTCCTCGCTCTGGTCACAGAGCGCGCCAACGCGGAGGCTGCGGCGCTGACCACCTGATCGTCCGACCACCAGGCCACCTGATCGAGGACAGACCGGAGCACCGGCGGGAGGCGGGTAAGGCAGCCGATGAGAAACGCGGACGCCCCGCCTCCCGTCCCTTCTCGCGGGGCCTGCCCCTTGACATTGCGGCACCTGTTGTGGCTGGTCAGGGCGGTGAAAAAGCCCTTTGGTCCGTCAGTCATAGTGGGCGCCATGGACTATGACGTAGTGATAGCCGGCGCTGGCCCGGTCGGACTGATGCTGGCCTGTGAGCTCCGGCTCGGAGGCGCGCGGGTGGCCGTCCTGGAGCGCCTCACCGAGGTGAACCCGACGATCAAGGGCGGGGCGATCACCACGCCCAGCGCCGAGGCGCTCTACCGCCGGGGCATGCTGCCCGCGCTGGCCGAGGTGCAACGGCAGACGATGGACCGCTTCCGGGCGTTCATGCGCGAGCGGAACGGCGGGGACGGAGGCGGCGAGGAGGGCCGGAACGAAGGCGGGGCCACGGGTCAAGGGATCGGGTACGTCGGGCACTTCGCCGGGATCATGCTGCGCGCCGACCTGGTCGACCGTACGGAGCCGGGCCTCGGCGACGCCGGCCCCGCCGCCGAGATCGCTTTCGTGGCGCAGCAGGACATCGAGCGGCTGCTCGGCGAGCGGGCGGACGAGCTCGGCGTCGAGGTGCGCCGGGGAGTGGAGTTGACCGGCTTCGACGCGGACGAGGAGGCCGTCACCGTGCGGACCAGCCACGGGACGGTACGCGCCGGCTGGCTCGTGGGCTGCGACGGCGGCCGCAGCGCGGTCCGCAAGCTCGCGGGGTTCGAGTTTCCCGGTACGGACCCGGAGGTCACCTGCCACCAGGCGGTCGTGGAGATGACCGGCGCCGAGGACCTGACGGTCGGCTGGACCGCCACGGACACCGGGGTGTACGCCTACGGGCCGATGCCGGGCCGCGTCGTCACCGTGGAGTTCGACGGCCCGCCCGCCGACCGGGACGCACCGGTCACCGCCGAGGACCTCCAGGCGCGGCTGCGCCGCGTCTCCGGCGTGGACGTCACGATCACCGAGGTGCGGACCGCGACCCGCTTCACCGACCACGCCCGCCAGGTCACCGAGTACCGCAGGGGCCGGGTGCTGCTGGCGGGCGACGCGGCGCACGTGCACTCCGCGTTCGGGAGCCAGGGGCTGAGCCTGGGAATCGGGGACGCGATGAACCTCGGCTGGAAGCTCGCCGCGGTGGTCGGCGGCCGGGCGCCGGAAGGGCTGCTGGACACGTACACCTCCGAGCGGCACCCGGTCGGCGCGTGGATCCTGGACTGGACCCGGTCCCAGGTCGCGGCCATGCGCCCGGACCCGCAGTCCCGGGCCCTGCGCGCGATCGTCAGCGACCTGGCGGGGACGGTCGTGGGCACCACGTACCTCACCGCGCGGCTCAACAGCGCCGGGACGCGCTACGCGCTGCCGGGCGAGCACCCGCTGACCGGCCGCAGCACCCCGGACCTCGAACTCGCCGACGGCAGCCGCCTCGCGGACCACCTCCACGACGGCCGGGCCCTGCTGCTCGACCTCACCGACGACCCGGAGCTCCGGGCCCTCGCCGCGGGGTACGCCGGCCGCGTCGACACCCTGACGGCCGGCTGCCCGTCCCGCCCGGAACTGGCGGCGGTCCTCGTCCGTCCGGACGGCTTCACGGCCTGGGCGGCCGACGCTGGGGCGCAGGCGCAGGCGCAGGCGCAGGCGTCGACGTCGACGGCCGGGCTGGCGGAAGCGCTGGAGCAGTGGTTCGGAGTGCCGGAGGGCGCGGTGACGGCGGGCTGATCCGCTACGAGCCGGTGGCCAGGGCGAACGTCACCGCCGGGACAACCCCGGCGGTGACGGCCGGGTCCGGCCGGCCCACGGGTCCGGCCAACCCACGGGGGTGGCCGGCCCGTGGGTGGCGCTTCAGGCGGACGGGCGCTTGGCGCGGGCGGTGAGGCGTTCCCAGTTGCGGTGGCCGATGTCGGCCTTCTGCTCGTCGGTGAAGGGCGAGTTCTCCAGGAAGGAGCGGGCTTGGCCGTTGCTGGTGTCGACGTAGGGGAAGCCGCCGGGGCGGAAGCCGTAGGTGAAGGGGTAGTCGGTGGAGTACAACATCCGGTCGGTGCCCATCACTTCGGCGGTCCAGCGCAGGTAGCGGGGGCTGTTGGTGCCGCTGCCCGCGACCCAGAAGTTCTGCCTGAAGTAGTCGGCGAGGGGCTGGCGCAGGCGGCCCGCCTCGCCGAAGAAGCCGGTGTGGTCGAGGTGGAAGATCACGACCTCGCCCCAGTGTCCGGCGATCACCTGCAGGTCGGGGAACCGGTCGAAGACTCCCGAGAAGATCATGCGCAGGTACTGGACACCGAGGTCGTAGTACCAGCCGAGGCCGGCTCCGGCGAGCACCGGGCCCATGGGGGCCGGAAGGTCTGAGTAGTAGGCGTCGATGACGGGCTGGACCGGCGTCTGCGGGTGGAAGTGCAGTGGCACTCCCAGCCGCTCGGCCGTCGCGTACAGCTCGTCGTTGTCCCGGTGGTCGGCCGGCTTGTCCCCGGTGCGGCCGTAGAGCATGGCGCCGGGGAGGCCCAGCTCGGTCACCGCGCGCTCCAGCTCCGCCGCGGCCGCGGCCGGTGACTGGGTGGGGATCGCGGCGAACGCCTGGAGGCGGTCGGGCCGGGAGGCGACGGTCGCGGCGAGCTGGTCGTTGGCCTCGTGGGCCACCGCGACGGCGTCGGCCTTCGGCAGGTCCTGCACGCCCGGAGACGACAGGGACAGCACGGCGACGTCGATGCCCTGATCGTCCATGTGGGCCAGCCGCTGCTCACCGACCTCGTGCAGATTCCTTGCGACCGGGCTGTCCCCGAAGCCCCGCGCGGGGATCTGCGGCGATCCCAGCCGCTCGTACGCCTCGTGGACAGCCGGCATGACGACGGTCTCCTCCACTCCGATGATGCGCAGACGGTCGGGCATGACGATTCTCCTCGCACTGGCGCTTCCGGTGGAACCAATGAAACGTTACCGTCGATATTACCAACGGAAACGAAGCATGGATAACGTCGATAGCATCGTGGGCGCAAGAGCGCTATCGTTGGCCCATGCCTGCTGAACCGACCCCTGCGCGGCGTGCCATCGACCCCGGCGCCACAACGCGTGAACTGACTCGCCGCCGGGTCGTCGACGCCGCGATGGACCTGCTGGAGCGTGGCGGCCGGGACGCGGTCACCACCCGGGCGGTCGCCGACGCCGCCGGACTGCAGCCGCCGGCCCTCTACCGGCTGTTCGGCGACAAGGAAGGGCTGCTGGACGCGGTGGCGGAGCGCGGTTTCACCCGCTTCCTGGCGGCCAAGGAGCAGCTCGAGTCCGCCCCGGAGGATCCGGTCAGGGAACTGCGCGACGGCTGGGACGCCGCGGTCGAGTTCGGGGTGACCAACCCCGCGCTGTACCTGCTGATGTACGGCGAGCCCACCCGGTCCACCGCCGTCATCCGGATCGGCCTCGAACACCTCGTGGACCGAATCCGCCGCATCGCCGCCGCCGGGCTCCTGCGGGTCGAAGAACGCCTGGCGGTCCAGATCGTCCACGCCGCCGCCAGCGGCGCCATCCTGACCTGGCTGTCAGTGCCCGAACCCCAGCGCGACCCCGCACTCCTCGTCGCCCTCCGCGAATCCATGGTGGCCACCGTCACCACCCAAGAACCAGCCGTGCGCGAACAGGGCGCAGCCGGCGCCGCCCGCGCCCTGCGTGCCGCGCTGCCCAGCCAGAACGCCCTCAGTGAAGCCGAAGAGCAACTCCTGGCGGAATGGCTCCGTCGACTGTCCGCATAGCCGCTCGCCCGGAGCGGAGCGGCGCGGCGCGGACGGCCGCGGGCCTCCGGGCCGGCCAAGTAGAGGATCAGGAACTGGAAGCGTGCGTTGAGCACCGGGCTTCTCCGTGAGCGTGCTGCTCACCTTGGCCGCGGCCTGACGTGGATCAGGGCGCGGTCGCGGCAGCGGTTGCGGTAGCGGGGCCGGGTGGCAGGTGGACCGTCATGATGAGGTGGCAGGTTTTGGTGCCTGAGCCCCGGTAGGTGTGGGGGGAGTCGCCGTCGAAGGTGGCGGTCTGGCCGGCTTCGACGGCATGCTCGGTGCCGTCGACGACCAGGGTCAGCCGGCCGGTGGTGACGCTGACGGTCTCCACGACGCCGGCCTGGTGGGGGTGGCTGGGGTACTCCTCGCCCGGTTCCAGCCGCCAGCGCCAGACCTCGACCGGAGCGGGGCCCGAGGTGGTCAGCATGAGCCGGGCCTCACTGCCCTGTTCTCCGGTCCACAGCGGCGCCACCGCGTCGGCGGCCACGATACGGACGCGGCCCTCGGGGCGTCCCTGCATCAGGTCGGACACCGGGACGCCGAGGGTGTCGGCGAGGCGGACGAGGGTGGCCAGGTTGGGGTTGCCCTGCGCCTTCTCCAGTCCCACCAGGGCGCCCTTGCTGACCTGGGCGCGCCGGCCGAGTTCGTCCAGGGACAGGCCCGCGCGCAGGCGGGCCGCCTTGACGTTGTGCGCGACTGTCCGCAGGGCGGCGGCTGTCTCGGTCACCTGGTCATCATCCTCGCAGCAGGGCACTCGAATGCACCGCCCGGTCGTTTTGTTGGCAGTCGACGGTCGATCCGTTGTACCGTGGGGTCGTTCCACTGACATGGTAAGGGATGTTGCTGTGCTCGCTCTGCTGTTGGCCCTGGGCAGTTCACTCGCCTACGGGTGCGCTGACTTCCTCGGCGGCCTCGGCGCCCGCAAGGCCCACGTGCTGCGGACCGTACTGATCGCGGCCCCCGCCAGCCTCGCGGTCGAACTGCTGCTCTGGCCGTTCCTCGGCGCCTCGTTCAGTGCGGGGGCCCTCGGCTGGGGCGCCGCGTCGGGGGTCGCCTCGGCCGCCGCGTTCGCCCTGCTCTACCGCACCCTGGCGATCGGCCCGATGAACGTGCTGTCGCCCGTGACCGCGCTGGTCTCCGCCGCGCTGCCCGTCGCGGTGGGCCTGCTGCAGGGCGAACACCTCGGCATCGCCGGCCTGGCCGGGCTGCCGCTCGCCCTGGTGGCGGTGGTGCTGGTCAGCGCCGGAGGCGGCACCGGCTCGACGCGCCCCTCCCGCACCGCGTTGCTGCTGGCCCTCGGCGCGGGCGCCGTCATCGCCCTCCAGCTGGTCTTCCTGCACCAGGCGCCCGCCGACAGCGGGGTGGCCCCACTGATCGCGGGCCGGGCCGTCTCCTCGGCGGTCACCCTGGCCGCGGCCGCCCTGATGCGCCACCGACTGGGCCCGGAGCGCCCCGCGTACGCGATGTCGGCCGCCGCCGGGGCGCTGGACTCGCTGGCGAACCTGCTGTTCCTGCTCGCAGCCCGCAGCGGGGACCTGGCCGTCGTCGCCGTGATCACTGCGCTCTACCCGGCCGGCACGGTGCTGCTCGCCCGCAGTGTCCTCGCCGAGCGGCTCCATCGTGGCCAGCTCGTCGGCCTGGGCACCGCCGCCGTCGCCGTCGGCCTCCTGGCCCTCAGCTGAGCCCCGCACCTGAGTTCCGCACCGCACCACCGCCCCGACGCACGGAACGGACCCCGCCCATGCCCGCCTTCCGCCTCGACCCCGCCGTCGTCGCCGCCTTCCCCGACACCCTCATCGCCGTGGTCACCGCCACCGGCCTGCGCGGCCGCGAACCGTGGCCCCGCACCGCCGCCGCCCTCCAGGAGCTGGAGCGGCAGCTCGCCGACGGCAGCTGGCAGCCCGCCGACGAGAACGACCCCCGCATCGAGGCCTGGCACACCGCCTACCGCTCCTTCGGCACCAACCCCCGCCGCACCCGCCCCAGCGTCGACGCCCTCGGCCGCCGATTCGCCAAGAAGGGGAGCCTGCCGCGGATCAACCCGGCCGTCGACTCCTACAACACCGTCTCCGTGCGCCACGGCCTGCCCGCCGGCGCCTTCGACCTCGACCACGTCACCGGCGACGTCGTCATCCACCACGCCGACGGAACCGAATCCTTCACCCCGCTCGGCGCACCCGACACCGTCGAACACCCCAACCCCGGCGAGATCGTCTACACCGACACCACCGGAGTCCTGACCCGTCACTGGAACCACCGCGACGCCCACCGCACCCGCGTCACCGAGGACTCCCGACACGTCGCCTTCGTCCTCGAAACCCTCCACGCCACCCGCGACGGCCACCACCTCCAAGCCGCCGCCCACGAACTGCAGGACCTGCTCGCCCCGCACACCGGTCAGACCGCGGTCCACTACCTCAGACAGGCAGGCCCACAGATCGCGACCTGACTGCTCCACACGGACCGGCCCGCTCCCGGCGTGTCGGGCCGCTACGGGCCTCTTCCGGCCGCCTCGGGTGATCGGCCCGTTCGTGGAATCGGCCGACGGCCGTCTGCGCACGATGCCGTGGGTACGGGCCTCTCCCGCCAGAGTCAGTGACGGCGCAGGAAGGTGCCGCCGTCGATGACCCAGAAGCCGGCCGGAACCGCGCCGCATTTGACGACCTCGGAGTGCATCTGGGGGTCGGTCCGGTTCCAGCCGACCCGGCGCTGGTGCCGTTCGTCGCCCGAGTAGAAGGTGAGGCCGGCCTCGGGGTGCCGGCCCTCCTCGAAGAGGTACGGCTCGCCCCCGAGCGGGGTGATGACGGTCTTCGAGATGGGACCGGTCACGGTGATGTCGCCGTTCCCGTCGACGGTCAGGCAGTCGACGTCGAACTCGGCCCGGGTGGTGCCGTCTTTCTCGAACACGTGCTGCACCACGGCGTGCCCCCGGGTGCGGCCGTCGACCGTACGGGCGCTGACCTGCGCGGTGAGCCGCTCGCCCGGGTTGGGGCCCGGGCCGTGCTCGTTGAGCAGGGTCCAGCTGTGCAGCGAGAGCTGCTCGGCCGGTGCGGGTGTGGCCGCGGCGGCGTCGGCCGTCCCGGCCGCGAGTGCCACGGCTGCGGTGGCAAGCGCGATGGCGGTGGTGAGCTTTCGCATGGTCAGTCCTCGGTGGCGAGAGGGGGACGGGCTGTCTCCCGGCTGCCTCCCACCTCCCAGCCCGCCCCCGGTCCGGGCCTCCACCGCGACTCCCCCCGGAGGGGGAACCGCTCCTCCTGCGCCCGGCTTACCGAATCGCGCGTCACCGCGCGCCGTGGCGTGAGGAACCCCCACCGCCGATCCGCTCGGCAGCGGATCGGCGGTGGGAGGCGGATCCGCGGCGGAAGGGCGCCGAGGTCCAGGACCGACCGGTCACCTTCGCGCGGCTCGCACCTTGCGCAGCCAGAGGGCGCCGGCCCCGACGGCCGTCAGGGCGAGGCTGCCGCCGGCGAGTCCTACGGTGTGGTCGGCCCCGGTGGAGGCGAGCTCGACGGACGTGGACGCGGCAGGCTGCGCGGCGTCGGTCACGCGGGCCTGCGGAGTGGATGCCGCAGGGGAGGCGGCGGGCGGGGCCGCCGAAGCCGGGGCGCTCGGCGAGGACGCGGAGGCCGGCACGGCGGGGACCGCCGGGGCCGAGGAGGAGGACGGGCTCGGCTCGGGCGTCTTCGTGGCGGCGGGCAGGACCTGGATCGTCGAGTGAGCACCGCACGTCGTGGTTCCCCAGAACGGCTGGCTCCCCTCGTTGACGAACACGCACGGGCCGAGCGTGGTGGCGCTCGCCGGGGTCTTCGCGTCGTACGACACCCGCACCCGGGCGACGGTCCTGCCGCCCGCTCGGAGGCTGGAGTCACGGCCCTGGAGGTACACGCCGTACGGGTCCTCGGGCGTGATTCCGGCCACCTTGTCCAGCGTCCGCCACGACCCGTCCGCGCGACGTACCTGCACGGTCGCGTGCCGGTCCACGAACAGGACGTTGCCGAGGTTGGTGTAGTCGGACGGCGTGGGGTTGTCGATGGTGGCGTCGAACTCGACCGGCGCGCCGCCCGCAACGGCGGTGGCGGGCACATGGGCGAGCGAGCTCGTGATCGAGGTGATGCCGATAGTACGGGTCGCCTCGGCCTGCACCGCCCCGTGGTCCGCGGGGGTGGTGACGGCGGAACGCAGCGCGATGGACCGGAAGCCACCGTTGCTGGCGCCGTTGTGGGGCAGGCCCATCGGCGCGCCGATCCGCAGGTCCACGGTGAGGGTCCGACCGGCCGGGACGGTGAGTCCGGGCAGCGTCCCCGCGTACACGACGCGTTCGGCGGCGGGGGTCATCACCAGCGGCACTGACTTCCACGCACCGTCGGCCGGGTCCTTGTAGTCGATGATGATGGCATTCGGCGGCGTGCCCATCTCGGTGACGGTCTGCAGCTCCAGGTTGTAACTGGTGTTCTCCTGGCCCGAGTTGGTGATGGCCTCGGTGAACGCGACCGGCCCGCCCGCAAATCCGACCGAGGCCGGGGCCTGGACGGAGAGCGAGGTGTGCGACGGCTCGCCCGCGAAGGCGGCCGGCGCGGTGGCCACGACCGATCCGCAGACGGCGGCTACGCCAGCGGCAGCGGCGACGGCAATGGCGCGACGGGCACGACGGGTACGGCAGGTACGACGGGTACGAATGATGGCGGACACAGTTCCCCCCTGGAACCGCGCTGCGGGCAGGCCGCAGCAGCATGCTGGTGTCTGATGGCGAGCGGGCCGCCGGTTTCCGCGCGGCCGAGGGCCGACCGCGGCCCCGCTTCTCACTGTCATAGACGCGGACCCCGGCGAACGGTTGCAGGCGCTCGAAAAGAAAAATCCTTCCGATCTCCTGAGCGGCGACGGCAACCCGGCCGGGTACCAGGCACGCCTGGACACGCTGATGAAGCAGCGCGGGGCGTGACCGGAGCACTCGTCGTGGTTGCGCGAGGCCTTCGCCGAACCGCCACGCCACCGTTCGCGCCGGAGTGGTCGTGGCGGTGGGACGGCCGGTCCTATGTCCCGGTCGCACTCCCGGCCGATCCGGACGGATGGTTCGCTTGGGCTCCGCTGATAGGTTCCTGCAGTGAGCGAGCAACTACCCAGCGGTGGCATCGAGCTGTCACCTGGCGAGATCGAAGCCCTCCACGCCAGGTGGTCATCCTGCTGGACCCCGAGTGAGGTCGCGCAGCAGCTGACCGGGATCAGCACGCCCTGGTACGTGGCCGCGGGCTGGGCGCTGGACCTGTTCCGCGGCACTCAGACGCGCGCTCATGGAGACATCGAGATCGGCATTCCGGCTGCGAGCTTTCCCGAGGTCCGCCACCGATTCCCGGGATACGTCTTCGACGCGGCAGGCAGCGGCCGCGTCTGGGAGAGCGCCACACCGGAGGTGCTGGCCGCCGTGCATCAGACCTGGCTCCGCGATCCGGCCACCGGAAACTACCTGCTCGACGTGTTCCGCGAACCGCACGACGGCGACACCTGGATCTGCCGACACGATGAGAGGATCCGGCTTCCCTACCGGGACATCGTCCAGCACACCCACGACGGCATCCCGTACCTGGCGCCCCAACTCGTCCTGCTGTTCAAGGCCAAGCACGCCCGCCGAAAGGATCAAGCCGACTTCGAGGCGACCGTCCCGCACATGACCCCGGCTCAGCGCGCGACCCTGGCCGATCTGCTCGCCCGCGTATACCCCCGACACCCCTGGATTGCGGACCTGTAGCCGTCGTTCCGCTGGCGAGCTCGTGTGGTCAACGGTCACTGGCTCCGTCACGGAAATAGGCTGGCCACTGGCAGCCGAGCTCCCGTTCAACCCCCAGCCAGTCGACTCGCTCGCTGTCTTCCTGGGCCGGTCCCGTAGGCCAGCGGGGCAGCGGATCGGACGGCGCGGTCGGTTGCTCCATCAGAACTTGCCGGAGATCCCGGCCGCCCCGACCGCACCGACGGCGATCAGCAGGATGAACGTAAGTGCGTGCCACAGGAGTATCCGGCCGGACTCCGGGCCCGGATTGCTCTGTTCGCGGCGGCCCATCCGGCCCCACTCGGCCGGGTGCTCAGCCATGAACCTGCGGCGGACACGGCCGAGGCGACGCATCCAGAACACGAGGTTCCCGCAGATTGCCGCCGAGACGAGGACCCACCAGGCGATCAGCATGTGAGGCAGCCTATGGGATTCGCCGGACCGCGGGCCGACCGATTGACTACCCTGTGAGCGCATCCTGCTACTTGCCGTAGCCGAACCTGAGGAGTCCCCATGCCGTCGCCCTGCGACCCCCGATACGCTTCCGTCGGCGATGTGGGCGCTGCGCTCATGGTGGTCGACTCCCGGCTCAAGGCCCTCCACGACGGCAAAGCCGGGTCGGATCTCGAACAGCAGCGGATGGTCGACCAGTTCGCCGCGTCCTTCGGTGCCGGTGGGCTCGACGAACTCCTCGACGGCATGTGCACCCTCATCTTCATGTTCATGAACTGGCTGCGGGGGAGCCTCGAGCACCACGACGAGGACATCGTCGAGCACACGGTGCCCACCCTGGTGGCCACGATGCGCATGATGCCCAGGACCTTCCGGCCAGAGGTCGTCCCCATGATGGCCGGCCTCCTCCTCGCCGCGGGCACCGGCCTGAGCCCCAATCTGTGGCGCGCGCAGTACGGCCCTTGGACCGCCGCCGAGATGAATCCCCTCGAGGCGGTGACCGTCCTGCTCGCGGAGCACGTCAACCGGCTCTCCGGAAACGACGATGACAGCTTCGCCACCCAGCTGGTCGCCGATGCCTTGTCCAAGATGGAGCAGGACTGACATGCAGCGCTCCGCGCGGTCGTGGGGCTGCGGCGGATTCGTCGTCGTCCCCGCGCGGACGGGGACCAGCAGTGATCGTCCGAGGCAGCGGCCGGCCTGGCCGCTGACGGCGGCCGCGTCGAAAGGCGAGAGGACCCGGGAGCGTAGCCTGCTCCCGGGCCCCTGTGTGCCGCCCAATTGCGCACACCGGCACGTTTAAGGGTCGCGGATCAGGTTGAAATCGACGCGTTCTGCCTTTGAACTACCGTGCCACGGAGCGGCACAGACAGGACTTGAACCTGCATTCGTCGATATTCGTCCGCACCCGGTCGATCCGGTGTTCGGCGGCGAATACTGAGACTGGAGCGAGAGTCTGAGATTCAGGGGGCCTGCCTCTGCCTGGCTTGGGCTACCCCGGCCGGTAGTGCCGGGGGGAGGATTTGAACCTCCACTGTGACCCCTGGTCAGCTTCAACATCAGTGTCAGCTTTCGCACCACACAGCGTCCGGACCCGCCCGGCATCCGGGACAAGGTCCTTGACGCGCTCGGTGCACCCGCCCGGCTCCCCGGGCGGGCGATCAGGAGGCTACCGGAACAGGTAGCCGAAGACGGCGTCGCCCACCCGCTGGTCGGTGACCTCGACGGCGTTGGCCTCCTCGCGGGCGAACTTGACCGCCTGCTGGAGCTTCTCCACCCGCTCCGCGAGCTCGTTCACGCGGCGGGCCGGCAACGCGCCGGAGAACTTGACCGTGGTCCAGTAGCCGACCGCGATGTCCTCGTAGTAGACCTCGACCTGGGCCGGGTGCTTGTCGGTGGCCTCGGCCTTGACGTGGTTGCGCGGCACCTTCTTGGTCCGGATGGTGCGCACCGGCTCCGTCTTCCAGGAGTCGGTGGACGGGTCGAGGTTCCAGGACTCGGAGGCGTCCAGCACCGGGAGCTTCCTCACGAAGGTGAACAGGTCCGTGAGCTGCTTCTCCAGGAAGAGCAGGTACGGCACCGGCACCTGGGGGAGGAGCACCTGGCCGTCCACCACCACGTCGGCGCGGGCGCTGATGTTGGCCCAGTCCTTGGTGGCCGTCACGTCGAAGAGCCGGGTCAGGGTGTTCGCGGTCGACCGCAGGATGTCCTCGGCCTTCAGCTGCACACGGGTCGACTCCGGCGGCAGCTGCTCGCCCTCCTCGTCCTTGGGCTGGTAGGCGCGGGAGATCCCGGCCAGCAGCGCGGGCTTCTGCAGGTCCTGGTGGGCCTGCGTCAGCTCCTGGAGGGACTTGGACTTGACGCCCTTTTCAACGGCGATGATCTGGTTCAGCTTTGCCACGTGCGGGACGCTATCAGTCCAGAACTGACCGGCGATACTGAATTGTTGATCGCGTAGGTGGGTCGCGGGCAACACGGTGGAAGTCGCCCGCCACGCCCGATCCACCCCAGACAACCCGAGCATCGCCGACGAGCACTACCCCGACGCCCCGCGCGGGGAACGCGTCCCGAAGCCGACCAACCCAGCCGAGGCCCAGTTCTTGGCGATCGGGCCGGGGGCGGCGGCCTGGCTCATCGAGGCCGCCGCGGCCGGCACCCGCCGGATCAGGGCGAAGATGGCTGACGCCATCGCCCTGACCAAGCTGAACGGCACCGCCGACGTCGACCGGGCGCTCGGCACCGCCGCGACGGTGGGTCGCTTCGCCGAGAGCGACCTGCTATCGATCCTGGACCACCAGGGCGAGCACGGCCCGGCCGAGCCGATCCGCCGCAGCGAGACCCACAGCCTGCAGCCGGGCACCTCCGCCTGGTCAGGCTTCGGCCACTGAGCCGGGCTGGCTGGGCGGCACCAGGCCCTCGTCAGGGAAGGCCCAGCCGGGCTGGCCGCCGGGCTCGGGACCTGCGAGAACCTGCACGTCGAACGGGCTCATGTCGTTGTCGCGGTCCCTGGCGGTGAAGCCGGCCGCTGACAGGATCGCGATCACCGCGGCGGCCATCGCTATCTGGACCTCGCCGGACTGCCGGATCGCCGGAGTAACTCCTCGCCCCTGCCTCGCGCCTGCCATGGCGTTGCTCCGCAACTGGGGGCTGACCTTCCAGCTCACGACCACTTCGGGCTCCTCGCCGTGAAAGTGGTGGTTCCACACGTCGGCGCGAACCTCCGCGCCGACGGCCAGTTCGGGCGACAGACCAGGCGTGACCAGCGGCAGCCCGGCTGCGGCGAGCTCATCACGGACCCGCTGTGCCAATCGCTCGAAGGCGCCCCGAACGCTCTCGTCACTCACCTCTGCCATGACCGCAACCTATCCAACCGCTCCGACACGAAGGACACGACCGATGACCACAACCCCGCCAGCTCCCACACCCGCCCGGCCCAGGCTCGCCGCACCGGCCTCAGCTGTCGCCGCGACCTCAGGCGCCGCGTTCGACGAGGCGATCGCGCTGACCCGCCGCCTGAAACTGCCTCACATTCGCCGGGCGATGGCCGAGATCATCCCGACCGCGAAGGCCCAACGCTGGGATCCTGCCGAGATCGTGCGGGCCCTGCTGGCCGAGGAAGCCGCTGGCCGGGACGCGGCCAACCTCCGCACCCAACGCGCCCGCGCAGCCTTTCCTACCGGCAAGACGTTCCACATCTGGAACGAAGAAGCCTCCTCAATTCCTATCCCGACGCAGTCCGCACTGCGGACCCGATGGCGTCCCGCCGAGTGGTGTAGCAGAGATCTTGACGTAACCCCTGGTCATACAGGAGCCATCGCGCAACTCTCCGAGTAGGCATGCTCGTTGAGTGAGAGGTGCGCGATGGCCTTGTCCCAGTCTGACCTACTCCGCCTCATGGAGTCACTGCGTACGGCGGACGGAATCGAGTTGATCAGGACCCTGGCCCAGCGGCTCCTGCAGGAGCTGATCGAGGCCGAGGCGACCGCCCGGATCGGGGCCGAGCCGGGCGAGCACACCGCGGCCCGCACCACCTGGCGCAACGGTCACCGCGACAAGTCCCTCACCACGCAGGCCGGCGACCTGGAGCTCGCCATCCCCAAGGTCCGCACCGGCAGCTTCTTCCCCAGCCTGCTGGAGCGACGGCGCCGCATCGACGAGGCCCTCTACGCGGTCATCATGGAGGCCCTGGGGCTGACGGTCGGCGACAGCGAGACCGAGCTGTTCCGGGCCGAATGCCCGGCCGCAACGAACTCCCACCCACCTCATGACCGTTGGTCTACGACCACTACACCACTTCATGGGACGCGACCCCGCCCGGGTTTGGGCGCGGCAGCGGTATCCTCCCCGCACCTGCGGGCGTCAGCAGGGGACGGCGGCGACGTGGCATCGACGATCAGGGAATTCCCCCCAGGAGTGGGCCGGCGTCACGTGGCTGGCGGAGGTCGCCGGGGATCACCCCAGGCGGGCCGCAGATGAGCTCCACGAGGTGGTCGGCGAGCGGCAGGGCCGGTCCGTGATTACCACCAGCAAACCTGGCTCCCAGCGCCCGGTATCCGCTGTTTCCCCACCAGGTCATCATGAACGGCTCCAGCTACCGGCCTGGCGAGCAACCCAAGAACCCTTCCGAGAAAGGCAGTTAGCCAGTGCTGGTCCCGCCCCGAGGCTCAGGCCCTCGGCAAGTAGGCATCCTGGGACTGCGGATCCCATAGGACCAGTCGGTACTCCCCGGCAAGCTCCTCGATCGCCTTGATCGCGTCGTCGCTCCTGGAGGAGAAGCTCAGGCTCATGATCACGTGGTCGATGCCGACTGCCAACGGCGTCGACATCCAGGGCGAGTCCGCCGGACGGGATGGGTAGTCGGGGAACTGCGAGCGCAGCCGCTCATAGAACCCGACGACCCGCTCATCCAGTTCGCCCTCGTCATGATGCAGGGAGTTGCACCGCTCGAACATCGCACGCGCCGCTTCGGCTTCCGGCGAAGCGTCCATTGCAAGAACTGCCAGGTCGAAGCTCATGGGATCATCTTCTCCCAGCCTCCGCGGTCATGCCCAGGCCACCATCGCGGCACCGTGAGGCCCTCACCTCAGCGGCCCCGGCATTCTCGTCCGCCTCCGCCGGGGACCGTGCCGTGGCGTGCTCGCACGCCCTTGATCTCTGCGAACGGCTGGCGGCGTCGCTGTGGCCCCACTTCGGGCTGGGCTCCGGCCGCGACCTCGCTCCGGCCGCGACCTCGCTGCTGCCTCGGCCGGGGGCCGCCATCACCCCGATCGTGACGGGCGTGTGGGCGCGCGGTCCCAGACGCGCGAGGCGATGGCGCGCGGTGACGGGGTCGTCGCCGCGGACGTGCGCGCCGACGGCGGCGAACTCCTCGACGGCCTCGTGGTCGGTCCAGTCAGTCGGGCATCGGACGCGCGGACAACTGGCTCATCGTCGCCCGGTCGTGGTCGAGGAGGTCGTCGGCATCCGCCCGGTGGCCACCGGGCGGATGCCGACCAGGCTGAGCGCCGAGTCGTCGTCACCTGTCGTTACCGGTCGGCGCCGAACGGCTCGATGCCCAGGGCGATCCCGTCGGTGTTGACGGTGGTCATCGGATCACCGGGGGTCGTTGTTCCCGAGACCGCGGTCGGGCGCGCTCATGTCACCTGTCCGGGGCGTGCCGTCGGCCAGACCGTAGCGCAGGAACACGGTGCCCTGCGGACCGGCGGCCGGCGGTTCGAGGAGCGTGAGGTTCGTGGGCACCGCGCCGTCGTCGAACACCTTCTTGCCGACCCCGAGCATGATCGGGTGCACCCAGAGGTCGAGACGGTCGAAGAGCTTCTCCCGCAGGAGGGTCTGCACCAGGTCCAGGCTCCCGACGACCTTCACGTGCTCGTGCCGGTCCCGGAGCTCGCGCACCGCGCCGGCCAGGTCGGGGCCGAGCTGCACGGACCCGGCCCAGGGGAGGTCGGGCGTGCCGCGGGAGGCCACGTACTTCGGGACGTGGTTGAAGAGCTCGGCGATCTCGCCCTCCTTCTGGTGCGGCCAGTAGGACGCGAAGAGGTCGTACGTCCGCCGGCCGAGCAGGAGGGCGTCCGTACCCTCGTACGCGGCGCCGATCTGCGCCCCGGTGACCTCGTTCATCAGGGGTGCCTGCCAGCCGCCGAACGGGAACCCCGCCGGGTCCTCGTCGGGACCGCCGGGCGCCTGCCCGACGAGGTCGAGGGTCGCGAACAGCTCGATGTGGATGAGTCCCATGTCTGTACTCCCGGTGAGTCGGTCGTTCCGGTCAAAGATGTAGACCTGCCGGCGTCGGAAAACTCATCGCCGCGCCGACATCCGGTTTCCGAGCGCCTACCGACCGCCTCCTCGCGTCCGGCCCGGGCGGATCGACATCGGCACACCGGCTTGCCGGTCCGCCGGTCGACGGACGAACAATCTGCTTGCGGCGGGTAAAGGCGTTCGGACATGATCGTCCCCATGCGCGACCTCAACAGGAAGGGCGGCCACCGCCCGAGCAGGTGAGTCCCACCCGCCGCCGGGCTTCGACGCCGCGGCCAGGTCGCCGCCTTGGTCCGCGCTCCGCCACGTTCACCACCGTTCCCGCGGCCGCGGCCGCGGCCGCCACCGCGACCACGCGCGTGAGCGTCCGCGCCGCCAGCCCGCACCGGTGCCGTGCGCCCCGCCACCCGCGCACCCGCGCACCCGCGCACCCGCGGCCCACGACGCCCACCGCCTTCGTCCCTCGACGACAACAACCCGCCCCGGAGGTAAGCCCTGTGACGACGACCTCGCTGGACACCGCCTGGAGCCTCGTGGAGTCCGGTGACCCGGAAGCCGCGATGCGCGAACTGCGCTCGGTCGCACGTGATCTGCGGGCCGCCCAGGTGGCGCCGCTGGTCGAGCGGCTGGCCGCCGACGGCGGCTTCGACGACCTCGTTGAGGCCGCCCGTGCCCTGGCCGGCAAGCCCACCGACGCCGACGCGCTCTACCAGTACGGATACGCCTGCGTCGGACGCGGCGCCTCGTTCCTCGCCGTCCCCGCCCTCACCGAGGCTCTGCGCGCGGCCGGAGCCCCGCCGCGCGGCCTACTCGCCAAGCTCCGCGGCCGCGCCGACCGGCGGCTTCCGATCATCGCCGAACTCGCCGTCGCCCTCGAGGACGAGGAGCACCACGCCGAGGCCGTCACCCTGCTGCGCCACCACGACTCGCTGCTCCGCGACTGGCCCGAGCGCTACCTGCTCGCCTACAACACGCTGATGGCAGGCGACGCCCCCGCCGCCCGCACCTCCTTCGACCGCCTGCCAGCCGAGGCCGGCCAGTGGCAGCCCGCCGCCGACCGGCTGCGCCGCTCCCTCGACCGCGCGGCGGCCGTGGTCGCCACCGCGCAGCCCGGCGGCCCCGACCCGCTCCACCACCAGGCCCTGCGCGCCTGGCACTTCACCCTCACCGGCGGCCTGCTCGCCACCCTGTCCCCGTACGGCTGGGACGCGGGCATGACCGGCCGCTACGCCGTCCTGCAGGACAGCTACGCGCTGTGCCACGAAGGCCTGGAACGGCTGCGGTTGATCCTGGAGGCGACCGAGGCGCGCCCGCACTCGGTCTCCCTGCTCCCCGGCCGCGCGGACCGCGCGCTCGGCCTGGCCGCCGCGAGCCTGCTCGGACTGCCCGTCCAGCCCTACCGCCCGGGCACGGTGGACACCGTGGTGGTGGCCTACGACCTGAGCGAGGCGGACAACCGGCTGGTCTCCTGCCTGAACGAGCGCGCGCCGGGGGAGGTGCTGTACGAGCACGCGACCTGCTGGACGGAGCCGCCCGGCGTCGCAGCCGACGTCTGCGGCCTGCTCGGCCAGACGATCCTCGCGCCCTGGGAGCCGCTCGGCGGCGAGCCGGACGAGCGGACCGCCGAGGAACTGGCCGCCGACATCCGCGCTGCCGACCCGACCCCCGACCGAGGCGACGGTGAGACCCCGGCCGACCCGGACGAGGCGCTGGCCGCCTTCGCCCGCGCGGTCGCCCCCCGCTGGCTGACCGGCCCGCGCGATCGCTGCCGCTCCGCCGGCCCGGTGCGCAGCTCCCGCTTCGCCTGAGGGACGAGACCGGGCATCAGCATCATGCCTTCTGGCCGACGAGCAGCTTCACGGTGTCGATGCCGGACCCGCACCAGGTGGTCGACGCGGGGCCGAGGGCAGCTTCTCGTCCGCCGGTACCTCCCGGGTGGTCGGCGCCGTCCCCGCCCCTGACCCATGGCCCCGCTGCTGCGGGGGAAGTCGGGCCCGCCGACTTCCCCTGCGGCGCTCCTCGCCTACAGCCCGGTCCGGTAGGACTCCAGCCGCTCGGCCAGCTCCACCGGGTGGCCGAGCATCGGGAGGTGGTCGCCCGGCATCTCATCCGGCCGGAAGCCGAGCCGCTCCTCGACGTGCCGCCGCAGGAACGCGGGTGGGAAGAACCGGTCGCCGGTGGCCAGCAGGTACCTGGTCGGTACCTCCGGCCAGGCGTCCAGTGGCCACGGCGTCCCGAACGGGGTCTCGGCCTGCCGCCGCTGGTGCTCCGCGAGGAGCTCGTCGGCCCACGCGGCCGGGGTGTCGTGCAGGAACAGGGCGCGCTCGTCCTCCTCCGCGCCCTCCGCCACGCCCCGGGCGCGGTCGGATTCGCGGCGGGCCTCCCAGTAGCCGGTGTTCTCCCACCACGCGCCCGGCGTCTCCTCGGGCGCCGGCACCTGGGCCTGGAGCATGACCAGCAGATCCGTCGGCACCCGCGCGCACACCAGCGGACCGGTGAAACCGCCGAACGAGTGCGCGACGACCACGAGGCCGGCCGCCCGGTCGCCGATCGCCGCCACCACCGCGTCCGCGTACTCGGCGAGCCCGGCCGCGTCGTCGTCGCACGGCAGTCGCGGCGCGACCACGTCATGGCCCCGCCCGCGCAACTCGGCGGCCAGCGGCCCCCAGCACCAGGCATCGGCAGCCGCGCCGTGGATCAGAACGTACGTCGCCACGGATCACCCCAGTCCGGAACGGATCACTCCTGCACCGCAATCGAGCCTACCGGCCGAGCCGCCCCCGCACCGTGGGGCGGCACCCGCCCGCGGCCGACGACGGACGGGGAGCCACGGGAAAGCGCCCACGACCGGGCCCGGTGGGCGGGAGCCGATGCCCGTCGCGGACGCGTTCCTCGCCCGACGGGGCCATCATGGGGAGAGCGTCACATCAGGGCGGAAAGAGGCACGATCGCCGACGAGGTAGAGCCGATGCACTCGATCACCGACTGGCTGCGCGGCCTGTCCGGCCCGGTCGTCTACGCGGCCGTCGGTGGCATGGTCTTCACCGAGGACGCCCTGTTCTTCAGCTTCTTCATCCCCGGCGAGACCGCCGCCGTCCTCGGCGGCTTCCTCGCCCACCAGGGCCGGGCCTCCCTCGGCTGGATGGTCCTGGTCGTGGTCTGCGCGGCCATCCTCGGGGACTCCGCCGGCTACGAGATCGGCCGCCACCTCGGTCCGGCGTTCCTTCGCACCCGCCCGCTGCGGCGCCATACCAAGCAGGTCGGCACGGCGCAGGACCTGATCCGCCGACGCGGGCCGGCCGCCGTCTTCGTCGGCCGGTTCATCGCCTTCTTCCGCCCGCTGGTGCCCTCGCTGGCCGGGATGTCCCGTATGCCGTACCGCCGGTTCCTGTTCTACAACGCCGTCGGCGGGATCGCCTGGGGCGTCGGCTTCACCCTCCTGGGCTACTTCGCCGGAGCCGCCTACACCAGGGTGGAGGGCACGGTCGGCCGGGTCGCCGCCATCGTGATCGCCGTGATCATCGCCGCCGCCCTGCTGGTCTGGTACGTGCGGCGGCACCGCTCGCGGGGCCGTGAGTCGTCGGACGACAGCGGCGGACGGAATCCCTGAACCGTACGGCCCCGACCGGCCCGACCCGACCCGTACACCCGCAGCGTCGGCCTTCGGCCCGCCTCCCCGGCCTTCACCGTCCAGCTGCGCCTGCCCGGCCAGCGGCTCCTCGCCCGGATGACCGGCTCAGCGCCCGGATGACCGACTCAGCGCCCGACGGTCTGGTCCGGCGCGTCGCCCGGGTGACCGGCACGATGAGGCGAACCGTCGTGCGGGACGTTCGCGGCATGTCCTGGTCCTGGTGGGGCGGGCGGTGTGCCGACGAGATCCTGCGGACCACGATGTCCGACCCATTGCCTAGGCTGGGGCCAGGTCGATGTTCAAGTCGATGTTCAAGGGGGCAGGGCTGTGCGGATCGAACGGCACCAGGTGGACGCGGGGCGGGTAGCGAAGGCCCGGGAGGACTTCGTGAACCGGATCGGGAGGCAGGTCCACTCCTACTCCCGCGCCGACCTGATGACCACCACCGAGTGGCAGCTGATCGCCGACTCCTTCCTCGACTACCTCGGCGCCCTCTCCACGGTCCGGCCGGACCTCGACACCCCCGAGGCAGAGGCCGTCCTCAAGGACGCAGCCGAGGCCGCCGCCGGTGCCGTGTCCTTCGCCGCCTACTATCCGCACGACGGCTTCCACGTCTTCCTCGACTACCCGAACTTCGGGATGAGCTACAGCCGTGAGGACGGGCGGGAACGCGACCCCCGCCACCTGGTCACCGCCCGGGAGTGGCTCGACGCCTTCTGCCTCGCGATCGTCTCGGACAAGGTCTCCGCCCACGGCGAGGCCTTCTCCTGGGCCCGGCAGCTGATGCCCGACGGGCCGCTCACGCCCGACCGCGAGCTCGTCGACGGCTTCCTGGCCCACTTCTTCGAGGAAGTCGACTTCTCCACCCCCCGGGAACCGCAGCCCGGCCTGCGTGCCCTGCGCGCCCTGACCGACGGGGAACGCGAGGCCTTCGACGCGGCTCTGCTCGCGCTCCTCCAGGACAGCCCGCACGGCACCGGACCCCGCGGCCTCCTGCCGCTCGTCCCGATCGCCCTGGCCGCTCTCGCGTACCGCACCTACGGGTGGACTCCGGCGGTCGACACCGACTACCTGCCCCACGCCCTGGTCACCGGCTTCGAGACCCCCGGCCCGCGCGTCCACGCCTTCGGCCGTGACGCGCGCCCCGACGCCGTGGCCCGGCTCGCCGCCGGGCCCGTCGACCTCGACCGGCCGAGCCCGGCCCGGCCGCTCAGCCCGGAGAGCGAGGCGCGGTTCGAGCGGCGCACTCGGGAGGCCATCACGCCGAAGGAGGGTGAGCCGCCGGCCGCGTGGGAACTCACGGGCGCCCTGCGCTGCCAGACCCACCTCCTCGCGGCGCGCGCCTCCCAGTCCTCCGACGCCACCGACGCCCAGCTCGCCAACCTGCGGCTCGGCTCCCGGCTGGGCGCCGCCGTGTTCCGGGTGGCCCTCGCCGACCCGGGCACCGAGGCAGAGGTGACGATCGACGGCCGCACGCTCCGCTTCCCCGCCTGCCAGGACACGGACTTCGGCCCGGCCTTCTGGGAGACGGCCCTCTCCTACGCCCTGATCACCGGCAACGCCGAGGACCTCGAGCCGCTCCTCCTGGCGGGCCCCACCATCGCCGCCGAGGACCGCTCCCCGTTCGCCCCGTACCGCACCGCCCTGCACGACCACCTCCGCGGCACCGACCCGCGCCCGGCCACCGAGCAGGCCCTGAAGGCGGTGGAACGCGCCAGGGGCCAGGGCTTCCTCCCGCCCCCGGTCATCCTCTTCTCCCAGCTCGTGGAGGGCGACGAGACCAGCTTCAACCTCGCCCTGCTGGACGCCCTGGAAGCCCACCGCGACCACCACTCCGTAGCCGACCGTGCCACCGCCCCCGACGCCGCGCTCAGCCTCGGCATCCTCGCCCTCGCCTGCCACGCCCGCCGCAGCCGCGGCTGGGCCGTCCACCTCCGGTCCCCCTACCTCCCGCCGCGCCTGCTCGAGGCGGCCGGGCGTACCTGACGGACAGTCCGCGCCCGTCCGGCGGCGCCCGTCGCGCCGGGCAGCCCCGGGCAGGGCGATCAGAGGATGCGCAGCCGGGCGGGGCCGATGTCGCCGACCGGTTCAACCGTCGCCCGCCGCCCACGCGGAACGCTCGGCTGGGAAACCCCAGCCGAGCGTCCGGCCTGAACTCCTCGCGGCCTCGACGACCGACCACGTATCCCGCGCGGGCTCACTTCCCGTCAAGGGCCGACGCTGTTCCTACCGGCTGTCTCCGCAGTGGGGGTAGGCGTTCACGGAGCTCCACCAGTCCAGCGCCCCCCAGGTCTGCGGACCGACCTCGCCGTCCACCTGGAGGTACCCCATGCACTGCTGGAAGTAGCGGACGGAGTCCAGGGTGGCCTGGCCGAACGACCCGTCGACGGCGATCTTGGCGCGGGTGTCGGGGTTGATCGAGTAGTTCAGCTCGCACTGGAGTTCCCGTACGGCGTCGCCGGTGGCACCGACCTTCAGCAGCGGCTCGCTGGTGCTCCAGTCGGAGCAGCGCGACCCTGCGGCGTTGGCGGTGCCGGCGGTGGCGACGGTGCCGGCGAGGAACAGACCGGTGGCGGCCAGCCCGATGATGATCTTGCGCATGGTGTGTTTCCTCCCGTTGGCGTGCGCCGCATCGGCGGCGCAGCGTGCGCCTCGACCCTAGCCAGCGGGTTCCCCCACGGGGTATCCAATCGAGCGCCGTTTTCGTGGGCCAATCGGACAGCGGGAGGCCGTCCCTCGGCCCCTGGATCGGACGTCGGTGAGGCGACGGTGAGGTGACGGTGAGGTGACGATGAGGCGGCCAAGATCAGCCCCGGCGTAGGCTCTCGCCAGATCGCAGCCGTCACGAGAGGCAGACATGGGCCAGAAGATCATCCGGTTCTCGGACCTGACCGGTACGCACGTGGAGAACGACGACGACCTGGTGCGCATCGTGGTCCGCCAGCACCCCGACCTGGCGGACGGCCCGGTCGAGATCGAGGCGCTCAGCAGTGAGCTGACCGCGGTGGAGGAGCTGGCGCTCGACCTGGTGACGATCGAGCTGCACTACCCCGATGCCGACGAACCGGAGACGGTCGTGCTGGAGGCGGAGGCCTTCAACCGGTTGGCCTCCGCCGCCCCGATGGCCGAGGTGCTGCGCGGCGCCAAGAAGGTGGCCCGCACCATCCCGAGCCAGCCGGCGCCGGCCGGCACCAAGGAGCGGGTCAACTACGCGAGCCTGGAGCACGCCGGCAGGCCGCACAAGGGCCGCACCACCGACGCCGAGAAGCAGCTCGTGCAGCAGCACCTGGACGAGATCAACGAGCGGCTGACCTCCGAGGGCGTCCGGACCATCGACCTGAGCAACGCCGAGCACGTGGCCCGCTACGGCCTGGAGGCTCTGGCACAGGAGCGCGGGGAGCGCGGTCTGACGCTCGGCTGAACCGATGAGCGACAGATCAGGGCTCGGCGCAGCCACCGCTGCGCCGAGCCCTGATGCATCCAGAGAGTCGTGTGCCCTGCTGCCCGCCGTGCAGGTGTATGCGCACGATGTGCCCTGGTAGGAGTGGCTTCTCAGGACTCTGTCGCCGGGGCCTTCGGCAGGAGGAAGACGACCACGCCCGCGATGACGGCGATGACGAACACCGCGAAGGACGCGACGGCGAAGGCGTGGCCGGCGGCGGCGATCCTGCCCACGGCCGCTGGGTGGAACGAGCCGAAGAAGACCGCTCCGATGACGGCGACCCCCAGCGCTCCGCCGCACTGCTGCGCCGTGGAGAGGACCCCTGACGCGACACCGGCGGACTCCGGCTTGACGCGGCTGAGCACCGTGTTGAGCGCCGGTGTGATGACCAGCCCGCCGCCGATGCTCTGCAGGACGAGGGTGGGGATCACGAGCAGCGGAGTGATCCGCGGGCCGGACACCAGCAGGACACCTGTCGCCAGGTAGCCGCTCGCGAGGACGACCGCCCCGATCTCGAGGACGCGTCGCCCGTACGTCGGGATGGTCCGGCTCGCCACCATGCTGAACACGAAGAACGCGGTGGCCGCGGGCGCGTAGACCAGGCCCGCGCCGAGCGCCGACATCCCGAGGCCTTGCTGCATCGTCACCGACAGGGCCAGGTAGTACGAGTAGATCAGCGCGTACAGGGCGACGACGAGGACGATGCCGAGCGAGAACGAGCGCTGTGCGAACAGCGCCAGCGGTACCAGCGGATCCCCGCCCCGGCGCTCCAGGCTGCGCTCGACCGCGACGAACAGGCCGAACGCGGCCGCGCTACCCGCGAAGCAGGCCCAGGCCCACCACGGCCAGCCCGCCTCCTGCCCCTGGATCAGCGGGAGCACCAGGAGGAAGAGGGCCGCGCTGAGCGTCAGGACGCCGGGCAGGTCCAGCTTGCGGGTGGCAGCCGAGCCGGTCCGCGGCACGTGGCGCACGGCGAGCAGGAACAGGACGATTCCGATCGGGACGTTCACCCAGAACACCAGGCGCCAGCCGGAGCCGAACAGGTCGGCGCCGATCAGCAGTCCGCCGACGAGCTGCCCGCCGATGGTGGCCATCCCCATGACGATGCCGAGCACGCCGTACACGCTGTGCCGCTTCGCCGCCGGCACCAGCACCGTGACGTACGCGAACACCTGGGGGACCATCAGGGCGGCTCCGGTGCCCTGGACGACCCGTGCGGCGATCAGGCTGCCCGCGTTCGGTGACAGGGCGCACGCGACCGATGCCACGGTGAACAGGGCCACCCCGAGCAGGAAGACCCGCTTGCGGCCGTACAGGTCGGCCAGGCGGGTGGCGGTGATGATGAAGACCGCGTAGCTCAGCTGGTAGCCGGCCAGGATCCACTGGACATCGCTTGCGGAGGCGTGCAGGTCCGCTTCGATCGCGGGGTCCGCGACCACCACGATGAACGAGTCGAGGACCGCCATGAACAGGGCGGCCAGGATGACCGCCATCGTCATCCACGGAACGGCGCCGGACGTCGCGGCCACGGCCGGCGGGCGGGCTGACTGCTGCTGAGTACTTGCCACGAGGAGCGACCTCTTTGTTCGTCAGGATTGTGCAGTGCTTGGGGGTTGGGGCCCCGGGAAGCGCGGGGGCCGGAGCCCGGAAAGCCCGGCCGGCGCTGGTCAGCGCCGGTCAGCGGTGATCCGAGGAGTTGGCCGAGGGGTGACCGACGGTGAGCACCAGCTTTCCCGTGGTCCTCCCGGTCTCACCGAGCTCGTGGGCCCTGGCGGCGTCCGCCAGCGGGAAGACGGCGTCGACGTGGACCTTCAGCCTGCCGGTCTCGACCAGGTCCGTGATGGCCAACAGTGCCTGCCGGTCGGGCTCGACCAGCATGAAGCCCGAGCGGATGGAGCGCGCCGCCGCAGCCGAGGCGATCGCCTCGGTCTCGCGGGCCGGGAGGGTGATCAACGTGCCGCCGTCGCGCAGCACCGACAGCGAGCGCTCCTGGTAGTCCCCGGCGATCGGGTCGATCACCACGTCCACGTCGGAGACCGCCGAGGCGAAGTCGACCGCGGTGTAGTCGATCACCTCGTCCGCACCCAGCCTCCGCACGAAGTCGTGCTTGCCGGCGCCGGCCGTGCCGATGACGTACGCGCCGAACGCCTTGGCGATCTGCACCGCCAGGTGCCCCACGCCACCCGCCGCAGCATGCACCAGGACCCGCTGACCCGCCCGCAGGGCCGCCGTGTCCACCAGGGCCTGCCAAGCCGTCAGCGCCGCCAGCGGGAGGGCCGCCGCCTGCACGTGGTCGAGCCCGACCGGCTTGGGCGCGAAGTGGCGCGCCGGAGCGGCCACGTACTGGGCGTAGCCGCCGACCATCCGCGGGAAGCCCGGCATGCCGTACACCTCGTCACCCGGCCGGAAGAGCGTCACGCCGAGGCCGACGGCCTCCACCACGCCCGAGACGTCCCACCCCACGATGCCGTCACCGGGGATGAACAGGGCACCGACCGCCCGCGTCTTCCAGTCCACCGGATTGACGCCGGCCGCGTGCACCCGGACCAGCACCTCCGTCGGGCCGGGTACCGGCCGCTCCCGCTCCACGACCTTCAGGACCTCCGGCCCGCCCGGCTCCTCGAAGGCCACGGCCAGCATCTTCTCCGCCATCTGGATCCACTCCCCGTCTCGTTCCCGTTCGATCGACAGCCTGGCGTCGCCGAGTACCCGAAACGAGTGGCCAGATCGCCAACAAGTGAGAGGATCTGGCCATGCGCCAAGACATGCATCAGACGCTGCAGAACGCCGCGCAGAACGCCGTGCAGAACGCCGTGCACCGCGTCGTCGTCCTCGCCCTCCCGGGCGTCGTCCCCTTCGAGCTCGGCATCCCCGGCAAGGCGTTCGGCCTCGCCCACGGCCCGGACCGCAAGCGGCTCTACGAGGTGATCACCTGCACTCCGGACGGCCGGCCAGTGCCCACCAGCGAGGACTTCTCGATCGCCGTCCAACACGACGCGAGCGTCATCGCCACCGCCGACACCCTGGTCGTGGCGGCCGTCGAGGACCCGATCGCCGCCGGTGACCCGCTCCCCGAACCGGTCGCCGCCGCACTCGCCCGGCTGCGCCCCGGCACCCGCCTGGTGTCGATCTGCACGGCCTCCTTCCTCCTCGCCGCCGCCGGGCTGCTCGACGGCCGGCCCGCCACCACGCACTGGGCGCACGCCGAACACTTCCGCCGGCTGTACCCCAAGACCCCGCTCGACCCCGACGTGCTCTACGTGGACGACGGCGACGTCCTCACCTCGGCCGGCGCCGCCTCCGGAATGGACCTCTGCCTGCATCTGATCCGCCAGGACCACGGCACCGAGGTCGCCAACCGGGTCGCACGCCTGTGCGTCGTCCCGCCGTGGCGCGACGGCGGACAGGCCCAGTACATCGCCCGGCCCGTCCCCGACGCGGCCGGCAGCGACACCGCCGGGGCCCGCGACTGGGCCCTGCGTCAGCTCCACCACCCCATCCAGCTCGCCGAGTTGGCCGCAAAGGCTGGTATGAGCGTGCGCACCTTCAGCCGCCGCTTCCTCGCCGAGACCGGCCAGACCCCCGTCCAGTGGCTCACCGCCCAGCGGCTCGAACTCGCCCGCCGGCTCCTGGAATCCAGCGACCTGCCGGTGGACCGGGTCGCCGAGCACGCCGGGTTCGGCAGCGCCTCCTCCCTGCGCCAGCACCTCGCCGCCGCCATCGGCGTCTCACCCGCCGCCTACCGCCGCACCTTCCAGGGCCGCGACCACGGCCCGGCCGAGCACCGGCCGGAGGCGGCGACGGTGGCGGGGACGGTGACGGGGACGGGTAACAATGCCGATCGAGCAACAGTCTGAGGAAGCGTTGCAGAGGCCACACCACCGCCGCCGCAGGCCATTCCCGGGCCTGCCACGCTCAAGCCCTTTGGACAATCTCTGCAGCTCATCTGAGACATTGAGACCATCGAGCGTTCGATGACGATCGAAAGCCGGCCAGGATCCGGTGCGCGTACTGATCCTCTGGGCCGAGCTCCTGGACCGCTTGATGGGCCTCCTCGCCCCCGCTCGTCCCTCCGGGCGGCCCGGCTGACCGATGCCTCCGGCTCCTGGGCCCCCGCGGATTGAGCTCCGGGAGGCGCCCCGCTCGGGCGAGCAAACTCAGGTGCCAGAGATGGTTGTTGTGTGCATAGTGATCGACGGAGTGGCACTCGGCACGTGCGCTCACCAACGTGATGGCCGTCTCCCAGTCCTCACGCTGTTCCGCTTCCCGGACCTGCTCGAACCACTCCATGGTTTTTCCCAGAACGCCCTCTCAGAGCATCCGCTCAGCCGTCGCCGCCCGTACACGCAGCGCCTCGGCCACCCGGTGATCATGCCAGCTCCGGTACTGAACGCCCAGCCGCCGAAGGGTCGTGCTCACTCCCGGGCTGAAGCGCTGAGGCACGGCTGACCGTCGAGTCGCGGAAAGCGAGGGAGGGCCTTCGCTGGATCTCCACGTCGGAGCTTCGTCGCGTCCCTGATCGGCCGGACCGGTGGTGTCGTGGGCTTCTGGCGCACTGGTTGAGCTGCCCCGGGCGGGTTGTCGGCCATCCGGGGCAGCGGGGGCTCAGCGGCGGGTGGTGCCGTAGCGGCGTTCGAAGCGTTCGACGCGGCCTGCGGTGTCCAGGACGCGGGACTTGCCGGTGTAGAAGGGGTGGCTGGCGGAGGAGATCTCGACGTCGATGACGGGGTAGGTGTTGCCGTCCTCCCATTCGACGGTGTGGGGGCTGGTGGCGGTGGAGCGGGTGAGGAAGGCGAGGCCGCCGGCCTTGTCGCGGAAGACGACGGGGCGGTAGGCGGGGTGGATTCCGGGCTTCATGGTGGGTGTCCTTCCGGGGGTGGTCAGCGTTCTTCGCGGAAGTCGACGTGCCGCTTGGCGACGGGGTCGTACTTGCGCAGGACGAGGCGGTCGGGGTCGTTGCGGCGGTTCTTGCGGGTGACGTAGGTGTAGCCGGTGCCGGCGGTGGAGCGGAGCTTGATGATCGGGCGCAGTTCGTTGCGGGCCATGGGGTCCTTGTGGTCCTTCCTCTGGCGGTGGCGAGAACCATAGCAAAATGAAATCCGTTTTCATCTAGGGTAGTGTCCGTGCTGCTTCGGCGGGACGGTTGCGCCCGGCCTGCCGAGCGGTCCCCGCGTGTTTCCCCGAACGGAGCCCCGATGTCCGCCCACTGCCAACTGACCGGCCGCAAGCCGGGATTCGGCAACGCGATCTCCCACTCGCACCGCCGCACCCCGCGCCGCTTCGACCCGAACATCCAGCGCAAGCGCTACTGGGTGCCCAGCGAGGGCCGGTACGTCCGGCTCACGCTCAGCGCCAAGGGCCTGAAGACCGTCGACACCATCGGTATCGAGGCCGCCGTGGCCCGCATCCGCGCCCGGGGGGAGAAGGTCTGATGGCCAAGCAGAGCAAGATCGCCAAGAACGAGCAGCGCCGCGTCGTCGTCGCCCGCTACGCCGAGCGCCGGGCCGCGCTGAAGAAGATCATCAACAGCCCGTCCAGCGCCCCGGGGGAGCGGGCCGCCGCCCAGGACGAGCTGGGCCGCCAGCCCCGCGACGCCAGCGCCACCCGCCTGCGCAACCGCGACAGCATCGACGGCCGGCCGCGCGGCTACCAGCGTGCCTTCGGCCTCTCCCGGATCAACCTGCGCTCCATGGCCCACGCCGGCCAGCTGCCCGGCGTACGGAAGTCGAGCTGGTGAGCGCGGTGCCCGAACACGTCAGGCTCCCCGTCGTCGTGGTGGCCGGCCTGCACCGCGCCGAACGCCGCCGCGCCGTCCAGGAACTGCTCGACGGCTGCGTCCACGGCGTCGTCCTCCACCACGACCTGCGAGACGCCGACCGCGGCACCGTCCACCGGGAACTCCGCGACGCCACCGGCACGATAGCGACGGCGGACGCCCCGCTCGCCAACGACTGCGCCTGCTGCGCCCTGCGCGAGGACCTGTTGCCCGAACTGCTGCGGCTGGCCGAGGAAGGGCAGCACGGGCTGGTCGTGGTCGAGCTGTGGGGCGGCAGCGACCCGCATCCGGCGGTGGAGGTGATCGCGGGCGGCGAGGTGGACGGCCGTCCGGTGGAGGAGTTCGTCGAACTCGCCGGTGTGGTGGTCGCGGTCGACCCGGACCGGCTGATCGGTGAACTGTCCGTCTCCGACGACCTCGCCGAGCACGGCGAGCACACCTCCCCGGACGACACCCGCACCCGCGCCGAGGCGCTGGCCCACCAGATCGAGTACGCCACCACCATCGCCGTCGCCCGCGGCGGCGAGGCGGGTCTGGCCATGCTGCGCCAACTCCACCCCACCGCCCGGCGGGTGCTGCTCGGCACCGGTGCGCTGCTGCGGGCGGCGCTCGGCGGGTTCGACGTGGCCGCGGCCCGGGACCGGGTCAATCCGGCGCTCGCCCTGCTGCCGCAGCAGGCCGACGAGGCGGGGGTGGCCACCCTGGTGTGGGAGCGGCGGCGTCCGCTGCACCCGGGCCGGCTGTACGAGGCGCTGGAGCTGCTGGTCCCGGCCGCGCAGCGCAGCCGGGGCCGGTTCTGGCTGGCCAACCGGCCCGAGCTGATGCTGGCCTGGGACGCCGCCGGGGCGAACCTCGCCGTCGAGGAGTGCGGGCCCTGGCTCGCCTCGCTGCCCGACGCGGCCTGGGAGCTCTACCCGCCTGCCCGCCGGGCCGCCGCGGCCCTGGACTGGCACCCCGCCCACGGTGACCGCGTCCAGCAACTCGTCTTCACCGCCGAGGGCCTGGACGTCGACGGGCTCACCGAACTGCTCGACTCCTGCCTGCTCACCGACGCCGAACTGACGGCGGGGGAGGCCGGCTGGAAGGCCCTGCCCGACGCCTTCGAGGACCTGCTCGAAGGCGTCTCCTGACCAGACCTGACCAGACCTGACCAGAGAGGGGAAAACCGATGGTCAAGCGCCCTGCCGGCGGACGACCGCTGAAGCCGCGCCCGAACCCGCTGTTCGAGGCCGGTATCGAGTACATCGACTACAAGGACACGAACCTGCTGCGGAAATTCGTCTCCGACCGCGGCAAGATCCGCAGTCGCCGGGTCACCCGGCTGACCGTCCAGCAGCAGCGGGCGATGGCCCGGGCGATCAAGAACGCCCGCGAGATGGCCCTGCTGCCCTACGCCTCGACCACCCGATAGAAGCTCCCGATGGCCGTCCCCAAGCGGAAGATGTCCCGGTCAGAATATGAATATCATTACCAAAGATTGACCGAGGGGCGCGGCCGCTGCACCGGCGCCGCTCCCCGCCGCCGGGACGGCACCACGCGTCGACGAGCCCTGGAGGTCGGAGCCGTCACCACGGCTCGCGGCCTCGAACAGTCGGGGCCGCAGCGCGTACGCTGCGGCCCCGTCCTCGTTCAGTTCTTGATCAGCCCGCGTTCATAGGCCCGGACCAGGTTGCGGGGCACGAGCTGCTCGCGCCCGTCGACCGTGATCGGGACGAGCTGCGGAGCGGCGGCCTTCCACTGCGCGCGCCGGTGCCTGGTGTTGCTGGTCGCAGGAGGACCACCTGATCGCGCTGTTCACGGGAAGGGCGCACAACGGGAGCGTCGTAACGTCCCACCAGGCGCAACGCCTGGCTGTCGCGCTAAGGGCGCTGTTCGTCGGCCTCAGTCAGGGCGTCACCCTCGGCCTCGCGCACGGTGCCGACGAGCAGTACTTCGCTGCCGCTGCCTGAGCGTTGGCATCCGACAGGTCCCTCATCGACCACGATGCGGACGCTTCGTGATGCACGTCCGGCTCACGGCGGACGGGGTTGCGGAACCGGGCCCCGGAGTGCTGTCGTCGCACATCGAGGTGCATGCCGGACCGGCGGGAAGGGGACAAGCGCGTGGCAGGCGTATCGACAGGGCCTGGATTCGAAGTCGACCCGAACGTTGTGTTCCAGGCGTCACTCCAGTTCCTCGACACCAAGGACTTCGTCTACAACATCGCTGACGGAATCGTCGGTGATCTGGCCTCCACGGCAGGCATGGCCGGCGACGACTCCGTCGCCCACTCCTTCGCCGGCAAGTACGAGCCCGCCGCCAGAACCATCGTCCAGGCCATCGGGAAGGCCGGGCAGGGTATGGCCACCGTATCGAGCCGCCTGTTGACGATGGCGTCCAACTACCTTGCCGTCCAGGACACCGTTGCCGCAGCCTTCACCGGAAAGATCAACACGTCGTCAGGCCTCGCCAAAGGGGCCCAGCAGTGCGAACCGAACGAGGCCCACAACAGTCTGCCGATGGTCACCGGCAGCAAGGAGGTCCACGAGATCCCGGTCATCGGGAAGTTCTGGCCCCAAGGCGACCCAACGCGGCTACGCAGTGCCGCACACGTCTGGGAACACTGTGCCTCACTGATCGACCAGGCGCAGCGCAATGCCGGTCTGCACTCGGCGGAGGTGACCGCCAAGTGCTCGGGGGACGCGGTCGAAGGGTTCAAGAGCTATGCCGCCACCGTGTTCAACGCCTGCCCCGCCGCCGGAACAGCCGCATCGTCCAAGCTGTCCCTGATGGAGAACATCTCGGCCGCGTGCCGAGAACTGCAGGCCATCTGCAACGACTACGCGAAGGCGATCGACGACTGCCAGAACACCCTCATCGCGCTCGGAGTGACGGCCGGCGTGGTGACCACCGCCGGGGTCCTGCTGACCGTGTTCACACTCGGGGGATCGGACGCCGCAGCGGCCGCCGCCGATGCGGCCCTGGCCGCTGACGCGGCGGTCGCGGCCGAAGCCCTGGCCACGGCCGAAGCGGAGATGGCCGCGGCGGCCGCGGTTGCCGAGGCCGAAGCCATCGTGTCGTCCCTCGCCGCTCGGCTCGTCGTGCTCGCCGGCACGGCCACCGCCGCAACCGCGGTCGCCGGCGTCGACTCGGCCGGCGCCGCGACACCCGGCAACCCGCAGAACCTGGCGGGACAGAGCTCGCCGGCCAACCCCGCCGTCGGCCCGATTCCGCCCCCGCCGGAGCCTCGCCCGTACCCGCTCTACGACGGGGCGCAGCAGACGGCAGCCAGGACCTGGATCGAGGGCATGGACCAGCGGGCCCCGAACTACGGGACTGCGGACGACCGCGCCTACCAGGTGAAGGTGGCGGGCACGCCGGAGCGGCGGGTCCTCGGCGCGGACGGCGAGAAGGTGTGGGCGGACGGCTTCCGACCCGCCGACGGTGCGCTGATCGACGCGAAGAACGTCCGCAAGAAGGGCTGCAGCCCACGATCCCTCGAAGGCCTGCAGGAGGGGAAGTTCAACGTCCAGTTCGTGCTGGGAGACGACGAGTCCGAGCTCTCCCGCTACCAGGCCGCGATCGACAACCCGGCCAACCACGCCCAGTACCTGGAGGTCGACACTCCCGACAGCGCTACTGTCGGCTACTGGCAGTACCTGCTCGCGAAGCACCATGTGAAGAGCAACGTCCGTGTGGTCCCCTAACTCGGCAAGGAGCTCCTGTTGGACACCATCTACGTCGGCGCCGCGCCCGGAACGACCTGGCCGCTCACTCCGGGAGAAGCCGAAGCGCACCTCCGTGACCGCTTTCCCGGCCTGGAATCCTGGTTCAAGCACGCGCCGGTGAGCGAGAAGGACTACATCGACTTCGACGTCGAGGTGGGCGGCATGGTCCGCCAGTGCAGCTATTTCGAGCGGGGCCAGCTGATCCTGCGCGACGGGGATCCCACGGTGTGGGCCGACACCATCGCCTGGTTCCTCGGTCTCCTGCCGCCGGAGGCGCGGACAGTGGCGATGGTCGCGTCGAACCCGGACAACGTCCGGGTGATCCCGCCGGGCTCCGGTGCCCGGGACATCCAGGAGTTGCTGCAGCCGCTGTTCGACCTGGACTGACGCCACCGTTCGTTGGTGGACTGCCGCGCTGCCTATTGAGTCGGCGGTGTGCGGCGGAGCCACCGCCGGGTGAGGATTCTCCTGATCCGGGCAGACGCCCTCGTGGGATGCCCGTGGCGTTGCGGGCCGAATCCCGGTGTCCCTGTGCCCGATCTGTCAGGAGTGACCGCAATGACCACCACGTCCACCACGTCCACGTCCAGACCCGCCTTGTCGCACGCCCTCGCACAGCCGTGCCCGGTCTGTGGACACCCACGCCACTGGATTCTCGGCGAGACCGCCGTCCCGACCGGTCACCGGACCGTCGCCGGGCAGCCCGAGCCCTGCCCCGATCCGCACTGCCCCGGGGCGAATGCGCTCGGCTCAGCCGACTGACCCGGAAGGAAGCCCCCCATGGCCGTACAAGTCGCCTACCGGCGGATCTACGAGGAAGCCTCGCCACAGGATGGGCGGCGGGTGCTCGTCGATCGGGTCTGGCCGCGTGGGATGACGAAGGAGGAAGCCGACCTGGACGAGTGGCTGCGCGACGTCGCCCCGTCGACCGAACTGCGCCGCTGGTACGGCCACGAGCCGAGCCGGTTCGCCGAGTTCCGCCGCCGCTACCTGGCCGAACTGCGGGATACCGGACACCGCGAGGCGGCCGGCCACCTGCGCGACCTCGCCACCGAGGACAAGCTCACGCTGCTGACCGCCACCAAGGACGCGGACCACAGCCAGGCCGCCGTACTCGCCGAATGGCTGGCCCAGCGGAGTCGCTGACCGACGGCGGCCCCAGCTCCCCGCACCCGACTGCACCTGGGCAAACGAGCCCTGACCGCGTCGTCAGCGCCGCAGCGAAGGGAGCCGGCGGGGTTCGACGCGCTCCTCGACGGCCGACTCCCCGTCGCGCACGACGACGTAGGCGCCCTTTCCTGCCACCTCCGTAACAGCTTCGACCAGTTCGGTTCCGCGGTAGACCAGGCCCACCCCGTCGTCAGTGCAATGCGTGACGGGCAAGGTGCCATCGGCGACGAGTCGGTGGACCATCGGGCGGCGTCCCTTGTCACTGTCGTAGTGGACGCCGTTGCCGTAGGGCAGCAAGCCCAGGGCGTTGGTGAGCGGCCGCAGTTCAGGCCCGAAGGAGTCGGTGGGGCCGCCCTGGAACCAGCAGATCGATCCCGCGCTGACACCGCTGAGCACGATCCCGGCCTCCCAGGCGCGTCGGAGGATCGTGTCGAGCCCGTGGACGCGCCAGACCGCCAGCAGGTTCGCCACCGAACCGCCCATGACCCAGACGACATCCTGATCGAGGACGGCGCCCTCGACGTCCTCCACGTTCGGCATGGGAAAGAGCTGAAGCGGCGTCAGGTCGAATTCGGCGACCCGTGCGGCCTCGGCCATGCGTGCGGTGAAGTGCTCAGCGTCGCCGATCGCCGTACCCACGTACATGACCCGGGGACGACGCCCGTGGACCCCTGACAGATCGACCGCGTGGTGCACGAGCGCATCGAAGGCCACCCTGGTGCGGTCGCCGGCGCGGTGACCACCGGAGGTGGCGAGGATCGTGGGCTCTGACGCAGTCATGGCTCACGACCTTACCGAGCCGCCCTGCACAACCCGAACGGGGGCAGGGGAGGAGCCGCGTCGACCCGGGCTCACGTCGACCCCGGGCCCGAGGCGGTCCTGAAGGACAGCCCGGACCGCCACGTAACCCGCAGCACACCGTAGCCCGTGGCCCTCAGTGCGCGCCGGCGAGGGCCGGGATGATGCCGCCGGCCAGGATCGCTTCGCGCTGGCGCTCGGAGAGGTGGTGGGTGACCCGGTAGTCCTCGTGCCGGGTGGCGTTGTGCACCCAGAGCGCCGGCTCCTGCGGAATCGACGGCTCCGGACGCTCCGGCTCCGGGGCCACCAGCAGCTCGTCCGTCACGTCCACCACCAGCTCGTCCTCGCGCGTCAGCACGGGCTCGTGAGCGCGGCCCAGCGCCTCGAAGAGCCCGTCCATCCGCAGCACGTCGCCCTGCTCGATCCGGTCGTAGTCGGCCGGATCGGCGAACTCCACCGCCAGCACACCGAAGTTGGCCAGGTTCTGCCAGTGGATCCGGGCGAACGACTTGGCGATCACCACGCGGAGCCCGAGCAGCCTCGGGGTGATCGCGGCGTGTTCGCGCGAGGAACCCTGACCGTAGTTCTCGCCCGCGACGATCACGTGCACGCCGGCCTCCCGGGCCCGACGCGGATACCCGGGGTCGATCCGGGTGAGGGTGAACTCGGCGAGCTTGGGCAGATTGGAGCGGTACGGCAGGGCCTTGGCCCCGGCCGGGGAGATCTCGTCCGTGGAGACGTCGTCGCCGACCTTGAGCAGCACCGGGCCCTCCAGGACGTCGGGCAGCGGGTCGAGGTCGGGCAGGGCGGAGATGTTGGGGCCGCGCTCCAGTTCGACCAGGGCGGCCCGCTCCGGTGGCAGCGGAGCCTCCAACATCGCCCGGTTGACCGACGCTCGCTCCGGCAACTGCAGGACGACCGGCGGGGCGCCCTCCCGCAGGGCCCAGGCCCGGGGATCGGTGATCACACCGGTGAGCGCGGCGGCGGCAGCGGTCTCCGGCGAGCAGAGCCACACCGAGTCGTCCGAGGTGCCGGAGCGGCCGGGGAAGTTGCGGGGGAAGGTGCGCAGCGAGTTCCGGCCGGCGGCGGGAGCCTGGCCCATGCCGATGCAGCCCAGGCAGCCGGACTGGTGGATGCGGGCGCCGGCGGCGATCAGGTCGAAGGTGGCGCCGGTGCGGGTCATGTCCTGGAGCACCTCGCGCGAGCTGGGGTTGATGTCGAAGCTGACCCGTCCGGAGGTCTGGCGGCCCTTCACCATGGCTGCGGCCATCGCGAAGTCGCGCAGTCCGGGATTGGCGGAGGAGCCGATCACCACCTGGTGGACCGGTGTGCCGGCCACCTCGCGGACCGGGACGACATTGCCGGGGGAGGTGGGCATGGCGATCAGCGGTTCGACGGTGGCCAGGTCGATCTGCTCGGTGAGGTCGTAGGCGGCGCCGGGCTCGGCGGTCAGCGGGACGAAGTCCTGCTCCCGGCCCTCGGAGCGGAGGAAGTCGCGCACGGCCTCGTCGGCGGGGAACACGCTCGCGGTGGCGCCGAGTTCGGCGCCCATGTTGGCGATCACGTGCCGGTCCATGGCGGTCAGGCCGGCCAGTCCGGGGCCGTGGTACTCGAGGATCCGGCCGAGGCCGCCCTTGACGCCGTGGCGGCGCAGCAGCTCCAGGATGACGTCCTTGGCGCTGACCCAGTCCGGGAGTTCGCCGTCGAGACGGATGCCCCAGATCTGCGGCATCCGCAGGTACAGCGGCTGGCCGGCGATGGCGAGGGCGACGTCCAGGCCGCCGGTGCCGATGGCGAGCATGCCGAGTGCGCCGCCGGCGCAGGTGTGGGAGTCGGAGCCGATCAGGGTCCTGCCCGGGATGCCGAAGCGCTGCATGTGGGTCGGGTGCGAGACGCCGTTGCCGGGTTTGGAGTACCAGAGGCCGAAGCGCTGGGCCGCCGAGCGCAGGAACAGGTGGTCCTCGGCGTTGCGCTCGTCGGCCTGCAGGATGTTGTGGTCGACGTACTGGACGCTCAGCTCGGTGCGCACCCGGTCCAGGCCGAGCGCTTCGAGCTCCTGCATCACCAGGGTGCCGGTCGCGTCCTGGCACAGGGTCTGGTCCACCCGCAGGCCGATCTCCTCGCCTGCGGTCATCCGGCCTTCGACGAGATGGTTCGCGATGAGCTGCTGGGCTGCGGTCAAGGGTTCAGTCATGGCTCTCGCTTCCTCGGATCTCGGCAGCGCCACCGGTGCACGGCATGGGCGACCAGGACGCGGCGCGGGTGGCCGCCCGGATCAGAAAGGGCACGCCCGTCCATCTCGCGACCTCCGCCACCTCGACGGATCGGAGGCGCCCCTGTTCGGCTCGTGCCCGGGGCGCGGTCGTTCTAACGCCTGTGGCGGATGCCTCGCTGTCCGGAGTCAACCCTGACCGTCGACGTGCTCGGCCGGCAGAAGGCGGCCCTGCGCCCCGGGCCCGTCCGCGCCCCGCTCGCGGACCTGGTCCCGGATCGCCCGACGGAACAGCTCCTGCCGCTTCGCCGCGTCCTCTGTGCCGCCGTCGTTTCGTTCGAAGCACCACGGGCAGGCGCGGGACAGCTGGTCGGGGCGGCGAGCGGGATGCGCGGTGTCCGCCCGGCCATGCGAGCGGGCCGCGAGGAGGTGGCGTGATGGCGGAGGAGGTCCTTGTCCCGGTCGGCGGATCGGCGCTGTCCGGCGACCTGACCTTGCCCTCGAACCGCGCGGCGGTGGTGGTGTTCGCTCACGGCCGTTGGTGGCCTCGTCATGGACCGGCGCGCCTGAGTTCCGCCAGATAGGCGTACACCTCGGGGAGCTTGGGGTGCTGCGGGCCGCCGAGGCGCACCAGGTCCGCGATCAGCCGTTCGGTCGCCGCGATCGCCTCGGTGAGCCGCCCGGCCTGGTCGTAGCCGGAGATGAGGGAGATCAGGGCGTCCAGGGTGCCCGGGTCGTCGAGGCCCCGGCTGTGTTCGCGCGCGGCGAGGGACGCCTTCAGGTACGGCAGGGCCACCTCCGGGCGGCCGGCTTCCAGGTGGGCGATCGCGAGGTTGTGGTAGCGGTAGGAGATCGCGTCGCTGTCGGCTCCGTGGATCTGCTCGAAGCCGCGGACGACCCGTTCGTAGCACGCGATGGCCCCGTCGAGGTCACCGGCGTCGTGGAGGAGGTGGGCCAGGTTGTCCACCCAGATGTAGGTGGTGAGGTGGTCCGGGCCGAGGAAGCGCTCCTTGTCGGCGAGGATCTCCCGGCACAGCGCCGTGGCCTCTGGCCGGCCCGCCTTGCGGTAGGCGGAGAACAGTTTCTGCTTGCGGGCGTCCAGCTGTTCGCCGCCCGGCGGCAGGAGGTGCCTGCTGCCGGCCACCGTCTCCTCCAGCAGGGCGGTCGCCCGGTCGGTGTCGCCTGCCGCCGCGTAGGCGTCCGACAGCTTCTCGCGGCGGTCGAGGATCCGCTCCTCGTCGCGGTCGGGACCGAGTTCGCTGCCGTCCAGGGCCCGTTGCAGGTACGGGAGGGCCTCGGTCGGGCGTCCCGCCGAGAGGTGGGCGCGTCCGATCCCGTCCAGGGTCAGCAGGGTGTCGCGGGCGTACGGGCCCAGGGTCGCCGTCTGGTGGTCCAGGTTGACCAGGAACAGGGGGATCGCCCGGTCCTGCATGTGCGTGTCTCCGGGCGGGGCGGCGGCCGACCAGACGCACAGGAAGAAGGCGTAGTTGTAGCGCAGCCGCAGGACGTCGGGGTGGCCCGGGCCCAGCCGCCGTTCCGCGTCGAGCAGGTGGTCGCGCGTGCGCAGGGTGGTGTCCACGCCGAGGTGCGTCGGCCCCTCGTCGTCCTCGCCCAGCCGGAGGTCGAGGGGGTCTTCCGGACCGCCGGACTCCGGCGGCGGGTCCGGTGGCCGCTCGGGGTGGCCAGAGTGCCCGGGGTGGTCAGGGCGCTCGGAGTCGTCAGGATGCTCGGGGTGCGTCGGCCTTCCGGGGTTCGGCGGGGTGCCCTTGGCGCGTCTCCTGCGGAACATTCGCGGTCACTCTCCCTGCCTCGTGGCGGTCATCTGGGGGCTCCGAGGTCCCGTACGAGCGCCAGCAGTTCCCGGATCGCGGCCGACGGCGCCCTTCCCCGGTCGAGGTAGGCGCCGAGGAGCTCCCGGTCTGCCGGGGTGAGCGAGGCGAGCGGCCTGCCCATGAAGGAGAGCGGGTCGCCGAGGTCGTGCACGGCCGAGCCGTGGACCACGTGGCGGCCTCCGGGCGCGGCGGCCAGCAGGCGCGGCGGGTCCTCGTGCGACGCCCCCGCGAGCAGGCGCGGCGCCGGTACCGGGGCGAGGGCGACCGAGTCGTGGAAGTGCGTGCTCGCTCCGCCGCGGGACCGGCCGCCGACGACGCGCCATCCGGGGACGGCGATCAGGTCCTCCAGCGGCGGCCCGACGTGCCAGGCGGTCACCGCGGTCCGGTCCGACTCCTGCTGGAACAGGTAGACGCCGCCGGTCGACGCGGCGGTGACGAACTCCTCGGGGGACAGGAACACCGCGGACTCGACCGCGCCGTGCTGCTCGGGCACCCCCCACCAACCGTCGGCCGACAGCGGCTCCAGGACGGCGTCGGTGAGGAGCACGCGGCGCCGGTCCGCCAACAGGAGCCGCTCGCCGGAGGGGTCGACGGCGTGGACGGTGATGTGCTCCAGACCGAGGCCGTCGGACAGGTCGACCGGCTCCAGCCGACCGTCGTGCGTGCCGATCAGGGCCGCCGTCGTGCCCCACAGCAGGACGACGAAAACGCGTGAAGTGGCGAGGATCCGGGCCCCGTTGAGGGCCCGGCCGTGCGCGAGGACCTCCGCCCCGTACGGCCCGTAGCGGACGAGTTCCGGTTCCGCCTGGTACGGCTGCGTGAGGGCGACGACCGCGTCGGCGCCGAGGCAGGTCACGGCAGCGGAGCCGGACCTGCGGTGGTCGGCGGACCAGAGCACGGAGCGGGAGCGGAGGTCGTACACGTCGATGCGGGTGGCGAACACGCCGTCGGGGTGCGCCCCGCGGGGCAGGTACGCCTCCCGGACCATGACCGGCGCCCGCCCCGGCCCTCCGGGGGCGAAGGAGAGCAGGCCGGCCCCCGTCAGACCGGCCGTCCCCAGGCCCAGCCGGTCGGGCAGCCGCCATACGGCCTGCTCGGCGGCGGCGCGGGCCGTACGCTCGGCGGCCCGCGGCCGGTGGCGCCACGAGGTGAGCCGGGCGACCAGACCACGGGGGTCCTCGGGCGGGGCCCAGTGCTCGGGCGGGTGGCGGTGGGCGATCCGCAGCGCGTCGGTGACGGGGACCGCTTGCATGAGGCTCCAGAGCCCCGCCGGGTTGTCGGCCCGGACGAGCCGCTCGGCCACCGCGTCGATCTCGGCCGGCGATCCCCAGGCCACGCGGTCGGCGCCGCGCCGCTCCCGTAGGTAGAGCAGCGCGGTGCCGATGGCGCGGCGTTCGGCGTCGGCGGCGTCCAGGCCGTCGGCGGTGTCGAGACCGTCGGCGGTGTCCGGAAGGCGGGCGAGGCGTTCCCGGTGCAGGGCGAGGCTCTCCTCGACGATCGCGGTGGCCTCTGCGTGCCGCTCCAGGGCGATGAGCTTGGCCGCGGCGTCGTCGAGACGGGCGGCAAGCAGGTCCTTGAAGCGGGGGCCCACCTCGGCGAGTTGGCGGTAGAGGTGGATGGATTTCAGGAGCGCGTCGACGGATTCGGCGGGCCGTCCGGCGTCCCACAGGTACAGGCTCTGGGTGTACAGGACGCCCGCGAGTTCCTCCCCGTGGCCGGCCGGGTCGAGGGCCGCCATCTGGGTCAGGTACTCCACCATCCGGCCGGCGCCCTCGGCGGCCTCCGCCGAGCGCCCGGACTCGGCCAGCAGGTAGCCGTTCACCATCTCCAGGCGGTTCAGGTCCGTGGCCAGGGCCAGATACAGCCTGGGGTCGCGGTCCAGCATCTGCCCGAAGAGCCGCTGTGCCTCGGCCACGGACGCGTGGGCGCCCGCCGCGTCCCCGGTCTGCCAGAGCGCGAAGGCGAGCCGGGTGTGCGCCTGGGCCAGGGAGCCCAGGACCTCGTCGTCCGCCGTGTCCTGCTCCAGCAGCCCGATGGCCTCGCGGAGGAGTTCGACCTGGCGCTCGGAGCCGATCTCCCGGATGAAGAGGCCGCCCAGGTTGAGGAGGGCTCTGGCGTAGTCGGGCCGGTGTACCGGATCCTGCCGGGCGGCCTCCCGGGTGAGCCGTACGACCTCCTCCATGAGCGCCAGCGCGTCGCTCCGGCGGTCCGCCCTGAGATGGCCGGCGACCAAGCCCGGTAGGAACCGGGCCCGTTCGGTGGGGTCGGCGGCCCCTTCGAGGCGGCGGCTGGCGAGGCGCGAGGCCAGGGCTGCGGCACCGGTCTCCACCCGCACGTCGCGCGAGGACACCAGCGGCTCGACGGCCTCCAGGACGTCGAGGTCCACGGAGTCGAGGGCGGCGAGCGCGGCCAGGACGGCGTCGCCGCCCCGGACGGCGAGGGCGGGGTCGCGGCGCAGCAGCGGGAAGAGGACGGCGGGGCCGACGTGCGGCCAGCGTTCGGCGGCGGCGGTGAGGAAGGTGAGGGCGCGGGGGGTCCAGGGCGGTGCGGCTCCTGCGTCGCGCTGGAGGATGCGGGTGGTGCCGGTGACCGACCACAGGTCGGTGGGGTATCCGGTGACGGGGCTCCCGGGGAGGGTGAGGGCGAGGTAGTCCTCGGCGAGCCGGTCGGGGAGCAGCGGTTCGAGTACGTGGGCGGCCGCCGGGTCGGTGGGTGGGTAGTGCACGGCGTGGGCCGTCAGCGCCTGGTCGGCCGGGGTCCGTAACAGGAGGCGGTCCAGAAGGGGCCGCGCGGCGTCGCGGCGCATCGGGCCGGTGAGGACGGCGGTGAAGACGGTACGGGCGAGGTCGAGGCCGCGGCGGTCGTCGGCGGCGGCGTCCGTGACCGGGGCGCCCGGAGCGCGCGCGTCGGGGCGGCGCCAGTTCTCGTGCTCGCGGTCGAGGAGGTAGGCGGTCATCCCGGCGAGGTCCTCGGGTGGTTCCCGGCCGGTGGCGCGGGCGTCGACGGCGGTGAGCGCCGCCATGTGGACGGCGAGGGTCAGCCCGAAGTCGGGGCGGACGAGGTCCTCGTGGCGCGGGCGGAGGGCTTTGAGGGCGCCGGGGTCCGGGTAGTGGGCGGCGAAGCCCCGGCGGGCGGCCTCGAACATCCGGGCGCGCTCCCCCTGGCGGCCGGAGTCGGCCAGCGGGTCCAGCGGCTGGTCGGAGAGGTCGGTGGGGCGCCGCCGGCGGCCGAGCTGGGCGCGCAGGGCCGGCCAGGGCCGCACGGAGCGGGCGATGAGCAGGACCCGCGCGGGGAGTTCGCCGCGCAGGAGGCCGTTGTGGAAGAGCCAGGCGAGGTGGGCGTCCGGCCAGCGGTCGGCGTAGTCGACGAGGATCAGCACCCCGGCGCGGTGGTCGGTGCGCAGGTCCTGGCTGCCCTCGGCGGGCGGATGGTTGTCGGTGCCGTGCACGGCGTCGACGACGAGCCAGCCGGCGGCGGCGCATTCGGCGGCGAAGCGGGCCGCGAGGCGGGACTTGCCGGCGCCGCCGGGGCCGTGCAGCCACCGCACGGCCGTCCGCGCGGGCTGGTCGCGCCACGCGCGGAGCCGGCCCAGCTCCGCCTCGCGGCCGGTGAACTCCACGATCTCGCTGCGGGCGTCGAGCATCCTGCTGGGCTGGGCGCGCAGCCAGGCGGAGTCCCGCCGCAGGCCGTCGGCGGCGCCGTGGGTGTCGCGGGCGTACAGCAGGTAGACGGGGGTGCCGTCGCCGAAGACGTGGATGTCGGCGCCGACCGCGCCGTAGGCGAAGCCGGCGACGGCGCGGACCTCCTGGTGGACCTCGTCGGGGAGGTCCACGGTCAGCCGGTCCCGTCCACGCCGTCCTCGTCGGTGGGTGGTGACACCTGCCCCTCGGCCGCCTGGTGGTAATGCAGGCTGCCGCCCTGCACGGCGAAGAGGGTGCCGTGGTCGCGGGCGGTGTTCGACTGCGTCCATACCTGGCGTCCGGCGGGCAGGCCGTCCTGTACGCGGGCGACGAGCTCCCGCAACTCGCCCTCGGCGTTGGGGTGTTCCTCCAGCAGCAGGATCAGCCGCCGACGCCACACGGGCAGCAGCTCGGCCCGGATCTCGTCCGCGTCGGTCGGCTCGGCGCGGCCGACCAGGACGGCGTCCTCGTCGAGCTGCGCGCCGATCGCCTCCCCGCGGGCCTCGCCGCCCCGCCCGAAGAGCCGGACCACCCTGCCGCGGGCGCCCTGCCACAGGTCGGTGGCCATGGCTCCGATCAGCGCGCTCGCCCCCGCGCCGGCGAGCGCCGTCAGTGACTCGGCCAACATCCGTCCTCCCGACTCCGCTGTGGCGGAACGGCCCCAGGAGACCCAACTCCGCCCGTCCCGAACCAGGTTAGCCCGGGCCGGACCGGTCGTGGCTGGATGAACGATTTCGATGTCCTCAGTGGTCGTAGGCGATCAGGGATCGTTTGTCAGCGAAGCCCCCGGCCCGGGTTTCCCGGTCAGCGGTGCCCTCTGAGATCCCCCAGTGGCTTCCGAACGGGGGTTGACCCAGCCAAGGCCACCCCGGGTCACGACCGCCGTAGGTGCCGGGGAGCGTAGACCGTGGCGCCGACACACCCCGGACCGCCGTGCTCAGCCCAGCGCGGCCATCAGGGAGGTGACATAGGCATCCAGCCGCTCCTCCACGACCCGTGTCGTCAGCTCGGTCCGTCCTGCCTCCTGCCACGGCTGCGCCACCCACTGCACTTCCTCCGAGAACGCCAGTGGCACCCGCACCTGCCAGTACAGCCGCTCGTCCGCGGCCGCGGCCAGTATCCCGCCGGCCTCCTGGTACGCCTCGGTGAAGCGCAGGCCCCACACCGGGCCGTACAGCAGCGCGAGATTGGTGGAGCAGTGCGCCACGTCGAGGTCCGCGGGGCCACAGGAGGCCGCCGCCCAGTCGACGACGCCGGTGATCCGGGCATCTGCCGAACCGGCCGGGTCCTCGGGCGGCAGGCCGAACAGCACATTGCAGGGTTGGAAGTCCCGGTGCAGGAACCGCCCTTCGTAGCGCGGAGCGGGCCTGCGGATCACGTCGATGGCGGCGGCCCAGACCGCGGCGTCGGCGCCCTCGGGGGTCACGACCGTGTCGGCGGTCGACAGCGCCACGTACTCCCGGGGCGGTGCGGCCGGCCGCACCGCGTGGATCGCCACGAGTTGACGGGCCAGCAGGGGCAGGCGCGTCTCCAGCCCCTCCTCGTCGAGGACCGGCTGGCCCGGCAGGTGGGTCATGAGGAGCGAGGGGTACTCGCAGTGCGCGGCGGTCGGATCGACGCCGACGAGTCCGGGAGCCGGCACACCGGTGCCGGTGAGCGTGGTCAGGGCGTCGGCCTCCCGGTGCAGGAGGTCCTCGGCCGGCCCCTGCCGGGTCGGGTCGACGAAGGAGCGCAGCACCAGGTGCCGGGTGCCTCCGCCCCGCGTGCCGATGGTCAGCCTCCGCATTTCGGCGGTGGCGCCGCCGTGCAGCGCCTCGGCTCCGACGACCCGCTCGCCGGCCTCCAGGTGACGGCGCACCCAGGCCAGCGTCAACGGTCGGACAATCCCCGCCTCATGTTGATTGGTCACCGTGCCACCTCATCATGCGGACGGTGAATACGGAACTGACGGCCATCGTGCCCAGTCCCATTGACGGAACTGCCGTCGGTGGACCGGACGTTACCCGGTCATGCTGAGCACGGTGAGTGTCACGGGAAGCCTGCTGTTTCCCGCCGCCCCGGTCGCGGCGTTCTTCCTCCTGGCCGCCGCGAGACAGCTCGTCCTGCGAGCCCAGCGGCCCGCATGGGTGCTTCAACACCTGCAGCGTCGCGAGGACCTGGGTGAACGCGGGGTCGGAGCCACCGCGACCGAGGAGCTTCACGCTCTCCTCTACCCCAGCAAGCGAGTGCAACTGGAGCAGCGCCGGATCGAGCTGGTCCTCCGCGATGACGAGAACGACGGCGCACCCCCCAAGACCGGAATCGACCCGCCAGCGCGAGCGTGGCTACGGTCAGCGCCTTGCGGGATGTGATGGCCATGGAGTGGTTCCGTTCTGTTGTATCCGACCACCGGGGAGAAAGCGGTGGGCGATGCCGTGGAGGAGATCCGCCGTGCCCACGACCAGGGGTCTGGTGCCGTGAGCGGCCGGGAGTGCTCAGCGGTGCTCGGCCTTACCGGGGTACGGACGGACCCGGCGATCCGTCCGTACCCCGGTGTCGGTATCGGGGTCACGAGGTCGGTACGTAGTCGAACTTCGGGGTCAGCTCGCCGAACATCGAGTCGACGGCCAGGCCGTCCTTGAACCAGAACTTGGTCAGGTCAGCTGTGTCCTGGGTGACGTGGAACGGGACGCGGTCGAGCTTGAAGCCGGTGAAGGTCGGGCGGCCGTTGGCCAGGACCTCCGCCGGGGTGGTGTAGGCGAGCAGCGTCTCCGGGCTGATCTGCCGGCCGTTGAGCTTGACGCCCGCCGAGTAGCCGGGCTGCGGCATGACCCGGATCCAGGTGGCCTGCAGTTCGACCGTGGTGCCGCTGCTCTGCTGGGTGAGGGTCATCCCGCCCGGGTAGTAGATCCGGCCCTTCTCGTCGAGGTGGTCGCCCGCCGTCGACCCGATCGGCATGTCGACGCCGTAGCCGTCGGGGTCCAGTACGAACGGTGCGATCGCGCCGAGCTTGATGCCGTTGCGGTCGAACCAGGCCTTCGTGGTGTCGCTGAGCCGGACGTGGGCGCTGCCCCACGGCGAGATGTACGGACCGGCCGTGGACGGCGCGCTGCGCGGAGCGGCGTCGACGCCGGGGGCGGAGGCGTCGGCCGGGGCGGCCGACAGGGCGAGTGCCCCGGCCAGCGAGAGCGCGGCGATACAGCGGAACAGTCGCATGGGCATTGCTCCTTCTTGTCAAGCGGAATTGACGCCTCTGAGCTGAAGCGCAGCCATGGGTAACGCAGGTCGAAAGGCCCTCGCAACCGGTGATCACTCTCGCGGGGGAAACCCGCCACCCGTTTGGTTGGCTTCCGAACCGATTCCGGCGTTTCATGATCCACAGCCGCCTAGGGTGAGCGCGTCCGGACGGCACCGTCAGAGATCCCGCGTGGCTCTTTCGTGCCCGCACGCCGTGCGGAGGGTCCACCAACATCCCTACTGAGGCTTGGAGTTGCCGATGCCCCGTCCGCCGTCCCGCCGCGCCAAACGGCTCGCGCCCGTCGCAGCGATCTCGCTCCTCACCGCCGCCGCGCTGGTCGGCCCGTACCTCGGGACCAGTGCGGCCGGCGGCCACTTCGACGCGCCCGGCGTGATCGCCGACCCGCAGGCCAACGTCACCGACGTCTACGCCTTCACCAGCCCCGACGATCCGTCGATGGCGACGATCATCGCGGACGTCCAGCCCCTCCAACTGCCCGCGACGACGGCGACGCCCGTCAACTACCCGTTCGCGACCGGCGGTGCCCGGTACGAGGTCCACGTCGACAGCCGTGGCACGGGAAAGTCCGACCTCACCTACCGGTGGACCTTCCGCACCGAGGACCGTCGCCTGTTCGGTGCCGGTCCGATCGCGGCCGGCCCGGTCCGCTCGCTGAAGGACCCGGCGCTACTGCTTCGCCAGTACTACACGCTGGAGCGGATCCGGGCCGGGCAGCCGGCGGAGGTCCTGGTCAAGGACGCGCCGGTCGCGCCGACCCGGCAGAGCCTCGCCGTGATGCCCGACTACGGAGCGCTGCGCGACCAGGCGACCACCGCGCTGCCCGGCGGCGGCCGCACGATCGCCGGCCAGAGTGCGGAGTCCTTCCAGGCCGACGCCCGCGTCTTCGGCTACTTCCTGGCCGGCACCGCCGGCCCGGTGCCCGGCTACCTGCCCGCGGCGAACCCGCTCACGGCGATCAACGTCAGCAGCCTGATCCTCCAAGTCCCCAAGTCCGAACTCGCGTTGAACGGGGACGCCAAGCGCAACCCGGTGGTCGGCGTCTGGGCGACGATGTCCCGGCCCGGCGCGGACCTCTCCCGTGACCTGCGCACCCAGGACGCGACGTACCGGCAGGTCGGCCGGCTCGGCAACCCGCACATCGGCTTCGCGCTCTGGGGCACCTTCGGCGGGACCGCCACCCCCGGCGGGCCCGAGGACCGGTTCAACGCCCGCCCGGCCGACCAGGACCAGAACGACCAGGCCTTCCTCGCCTCGGCTCTGGACCCGGCCCCGCCGCACAAGATCGAGGCAGCCGGCGGCCGTCCCGCCCCGGCCGGACCGCGCACCGACATCCGGGCGCTCTTCCTGCGCGGGATCGGCAAGGACAACGGCGCCAAGTTCGGCTTCGACCTCAACACCCAGGCGATGAACGCCGACGCCGACCCGAGCGCGCTCGCCTTCGCCGACGAACTGCGGCTGAACCTCGGCACACCGGTCACCGCCAACCCCGACCGCCTCGGCGTGCTGGCCGGCGATCCCCAGGGTTACCCCAACGGCCGCCGCCCCAACGACATGATCGACAACTCGCTGCTGCGGATGCTGGAAGGCGAACCTGGCGGTCGATCCGCGGCCGACCTGCTGCCCGAACCGCTCTTCGACCTCCAGCCGAAGCCGGCGAGCGACGCGTTCCCGTACCTCAACCTGCCGCACGCGCTGCCGTGACCCAGCCACCCGAGAGCGTCGCCGCCCGTCGTCCCAGGTGGCGACGGGCGGCGGGGGCCGCGATCGGCGGCGCGGCCGTGCTGGCCTGCGCGGGCGCGCTGCTCGCGCTCGGGCCGTCCGGGCCGCCGATCGCGGCCGGCCCGCCACCCCCGACCGGGCCGGGATCCACGGCCGCCGCCGCACCGCCGGCCACCGCGGACCGCCTCACCGCCGCCGGCTCCGCCGTCCGCAACCGCCCCCAGGACCCGCACGCCTGGAACGAGCTGGGCCTCGCCGCGCTCGACCAGGCGCGAACCACCCTGGACGCAGCCCGCCTGGCCGACGCCGAGCAGGCGTTCCGACACTCCCTCGACCTCAAGCCCGAGGCCAACTACGACGCCGTGGCCGGCACCGGCATGCTCGCCAACGCCCGCCACGACTTCGCCGCCGCCCGGGAGGCCGGCCGCCGCGCGACCGCCATGGCCCCCGACCGGCCGACCGGCTACCTGGTCCTCGCAGACGCCGAGATCCAGCTCGGCGACTACCCGGCCGCCACCGCCGCCGCCCAACGCCTGCTCGACCTGGCCCCGACCGTCCCCGGCTACACCCGGGCCGCCTACGACCTGGAAACCCACGGCCGCGCCGAGGAGGCCAGGATCACCCTCGACCGCGCCCTGCAGAGCGCGAGCACGCCCGGTGACATCGCCTTCTGCGAACACCGCATCGGCGACCTGGCCTGGGAACAGGGACAGTTGGGCGAAGCCGACGAACACTACCGGCGCGCCCTGGCCGCCACCCCCGACGACTACTACGCCCAGGCGGGCCGGGCCCGCGTCGCCGCCGCCCAGGGCCGCTACGACGAGGCCGCGGCGGCGTACCGTGCCCTGGTCGAGCATGTGCCGCAGCCACAATTCCTCCTGGAGTACGCCGAGTTGCAGCTCTCGCGGCACCTCGACGCGGACGCCCGGCCGCAACTGGCCGCGTTGGCCGCCGAAGTCCGGCTGCTCGACAGCGGCGGCGGCCCGGTCGACCCGGCACTCATGCTCCACCAGGCCGACCACGGCGACCCGACGGTCGCCGTACGGCTCCTGCGCGCGGAATGGGGAAGACGCCACAGCGTCCTGGTCGCTGACGCGCTCGGCTGGGCACTGCACCGGGCCGGCCAGGACACCGAGGCGCTCGACCTCCTGGACCAGGCCGCGGCCACCCACTGGCACACCGCCGCCCTCGACTACCACCGCGGCACGGTCGAAGCCGCGCTCGGACGCCCCGAGGCGGCCACCGACCTGCGAGCGGCGCTGCGCCTGAACCCGTCCTTCTCGCCCTACCACGCCCCCACGGCCCGGCAGTTGCTCGAGACGCTGCCGGTCGGCACCGGCTGACCCCGAGCCCCTCGTCAGGAACCCATCCGTGAACCGAACACCGCGAGCCGTCCTCGGCGTGATCGCCGGGCTGCTGCTCGGCCTCGCCCCCGGTACCGCCGCGCACGCCCACCCCCTCGGCAACTTCTCCGTCAACCGGCTCGACCAACTGCGGCTCCTGGCCGACCGCATCGAGGACACCGCAGTGGTGGACTCGGCGGAAATCCCGACCGCCCAGGACCGCGAGGTCACCGACACCGACCACGACGGCGTGATCAGCCCGGCCGAGGCCGCCGTCCGGGCGACCGCCCGCTGTACGGAACTGGCCACGGGAGTTCGGACCGACGCGGACGGGCAGGCACTCGGCTGGCGCCTGACCGGCAGCGCGCTGGAATACCGCCCCGCCGCCGCCGGGCTGCCGACCGCCCGGCTCACCTGCACCCTCACCGCGCCCGCCGCGCTGGACCGGCCGGCCCGGATCCGGTTCACCTCGGGCGCGGACGGCGGCCGCCTCGGCTGGAAGGAGATCACGGCCGTCGGCGACGGGCTGCACCTGACCGAGTCGTCCGTCCCCACCGAGAGCGTCAGCGCGGCGCTGACCGATTATCCGCAGACCCTGCTCGACCGCCCCCTGGGCGAACTCACCGCCGAACTGCGGACGGCCCCGGGGAGCAGCCAACCGGTGCCGGCCACAGCCCACGACGGCGCGGCACCGCCGGCCCAGGACGGCTGGGTGCCGTTCCCCGCCCTCGAACGGCGACTGAGCGACCTGGTCGGCGCCCGCGACCTCACCCTCCCCGTCGGCCTGCTCGCCGTCGCCCTCGCCCTGCTGCTCGGAGCGGGCCACGCCGCCCTGCCCGGCCACGCCAAGCTCGCCGTGGCCGCCTGCCTCGCGCAGCGGCGCGGCGGCCTGCGCGCGGCGCTGGCCGTCGGGGCCACGGTGACCATCACCCACACAGCGGGCGTCCTGCTGACCGGCCTGCTGCTCACGGCTTCGGCCGGCCTCGCGGGCGAGCACCTGCTGGGCTGGCTCGGCCTGCTCGGCGGGGCACTGATCACGGTGATCGGCGCGGGCCTGCTCTACCGCGCCGTCCGCACCCTGCGCGACGGAAGCCGGCACCAGCCCGAGCACCACGACCACCACGAGCACTCGCACGGCCACTCGCACGCGCACGACCACGAGCACTCGCACGGCCACTCGCACGACCACCACCACCGGCACGGGCGGCGACTCGGCGGCCTCGCCTCGCTGCTGGGGATCGGCCTGGCCGGGGGCCTGGTCCCCAGCCCCTCCGCCCTGGTCGTGCTCCTCGGTGCCGTCGCGCTCGGCCGCTCCCTGTTCGGCGTGCTGCTGGTGATCGGCTACGGCGTCGGCATGGCGCTCGCCCTCGCCGCGGCGGGAGTCCTCCTCGCCGGCGGCAGCACCCGCCTGGCCGACCTGACCAGCCGCCGCCTGCCCACCCTGCGCCGCCTCACCCCCTACACCTCCCTGCTCACGGCCGCAGTCGTCCTCACCGTCGGCCTCGGTCTCACCATCCGCGGGCTCCCGGGCGTTCCCGGTATGTGAACCGGGATCTCCTCCCCGCCGGCGCTGCCGACGAGTGCACGTCATCCCTGATACCGCGGGTCGGGGACTCCCCACTCTGCTGCCGGTCAAGCAGTGGCGGGCCGGTTGAGTAGGGTCAGGACACGGTTGGCGAGATCGTTGATGCCGGCGGCACCGATGACTTCCATGGTGGGGATTTCGCAGGCCAGTTCACGCTGGAGGGCGACAACGAGTTCGGCGGCCATCAGCGAGTCCATGCCGAGGGTGTCCAGGGGGCGGGTGCGGTCCACCCGTTCCGGGGCGTGGTGGGTGACGCGGGCGACCAGGCGGACGAGGAGGTCGGCGACGGTGGTGTGCTGGGTCTGCGGGTCGTCGCAGGTCAGGGACCGTCGCAGGTCGCCACCTTGCTCGTCCTCGGCTTCTTCGGGGGGCAGGAGGGCGGCGAACCTGGGAGCGCGCAGGGCAGGTAGCAGGGTGACCATGCGCGGGAAGTCGAAGTGGCCGACCTGTACGACCGCCGCGTCGCCGTCGCCCTCGCGGTCGCGGTCGCGGTCGCGGTCGGCGGCGGCGCGGGTCATGAGGTCTTCGAGCGCGGTGAAGATCTGCTGGGAGGACAAGGGGCCGAGACCCATGCGCTCCAAGGTGCCGGTGTATTCGGCCTCGACGGCGGTGCCGACCTCGCCGATCAGTCCCCAGCCGACGGCCAGAGCGGGCAGGCCGGCTGCCCGGCGGGCGCGGACGAGTCCTTCCATGGCCAGGTTGGCGGCGGCGTAGGCGGCCTGGGCGCGGTGGCCGACGGTGGCGGAGATGGAGGAGTTGATGACGAAGAACTCCAGGACGGCCTTGCGGGTGAGACGGTCCAGGACGGCTGCCCCGCACAGCTTCGGCGCGAGGACCGTCTCGATGGCCTCGTCGCTCAGGTCGGTCAGCAGCCGGTCCTCCAGGGTCATGGCGGAATGGACGACGCCGCGCAAGGGCCGTCCGGTCCCGCCGATCCTCTCCAGGACGGCGCCGATCGCCGCGGGGTCGGCCACGTCGGCGGCGTAGGCGGTGGCGGTGGCTCCCTGACGTGCCAGGTCGGCGAGCAGCTCGGCCGCGCCGGGAGTGGCGGAGCCGCGGCGGCTCACCAGGGCCAGGTGGCGGGCGCCGCGGGCGGCGAGGAAACGGGCGGTGGCGGCCCCGAGTCCGGTGAGGCCGCCGATGATCAGGTAGGTGCCGTCCGGTGCGCAGGCGAGGCGCCTGGCGGCGGGTGCCAGGTGCGGCGGGGTCTCCAGCGACATGACGACCTTGCCGACGTGCCGGGAGTGCCGCAGCAGGGTGAAGGCCTCCACGGCCTGGTCGGCGGGGAACACCTGGTGCGGCAGCGGCTGGTAGGCGCCCTCGTGGACGCGGCGGACGAGCTCGGCGAAGTGACGGCTCGACAGCTCGGGCTGGCAGGTGAACATCTGGTGGGCGTCCACGGCGTGCAGGGACAGGTTGTTGCGGAAGGGCCGCAACGGGAGGCGCCCGCCGGTGTGGATGTCGCGTTTGCCCAGCTCGATACAGCGGCCGCCGGGCCGTAGGACGTCGAGGTTGCGCGCGATGGCCTCACCCGCGAGGGAGTTGAGGACGACGTCGACCCCCTTGCCGTCGGTCAGCTCCAGTACGTGGTCGGCGAACGCGAGCGTGCGGGAGTCCAGCACGTGGTCGGCGCCCAGCAGGGTCAGCAGATCGCGTTTGGCCGGGCTGCCCGCGGTGGCGATGACCCGGGCGCCCACCTGGTGGGCGTACTGGAGAGCCGCGAGTCCCACGCCGCCGGCGGCGCCGTGGACGAGGACGGTCTCGCCCTCGGTGAGCCGGGCCAGGTGTTCCAGGGCGTGCTGGACGGTGAAGAAAGCCACCGGCAGCGTCGCGGCCTCGGCGAAGCCCAGACGGGCGGGGATCAGGCCCGCGGCCAGGGCCGGGACGACGACGTGCGAGGCCAGCGCCCCGGGAGCGTAGGCGAGGACGCGCTGCCCGACGGTGAACGGGGCACCGGCCCCGACGGCGCTGACGACACCGGCGCATTCCAGGCCGAGGCTGTACTCGCCGGGTGCCGGGCTTTCGGCCCCGGGTGGCAGCAGGCCGGTGGCCAGCATCACGTCACGGTAGATCAGGGCGGCCGCTCGCACCTCGACGGCCACTTGGCCCGGGCCGGGGGCGGGCGGCGCGGGGGCGGGCGTCCAGTCCAGGCCGAAGCCCAGACCCGGCCGGCGCAGCCTCAACCGGTACGGGCTCCCGTGCGCCGGCACGGTCGTGGCGGGTGCTTCCCGCAACCGAGGCACGAACCGCCCGCCGGAGGTGAGGACGATCTCGTCCTCCCCGGCCGGTTCGGCCAGCAGCTCACGGGCCAGCCGCCGGGCGTCGCGCTCGGGCGAGGGCCCCGGCTCGAACGACAGCCGTCGGACGGCCGGCCTGGCCTGTTCGTTGGAGACCGTCCGGGCCACGCCCCACGGGACGGCGTCGCCCGGGGTCAGCAGCGCTCCGGCTGCGGGAAGGGCCCCCGACGGCCGGGTGATCAGCCAGAGTTCGGGGGTGGTCGACCGGGGCAGTCCGGCACAGGCCTGGGCGAGGGCACGCAGCACCGCGGTACGGGTGACGGCCGGTCCCAGGATGTCCGACCCGTCTTCGACGTGGCCGGCTTCGTACGGTGTGCCGTCGTCGTCGCGGGGGGTGGCGGAGTCGGCGAGGAGCAGGACCACGGCGGGGCGGTCCCGGTCCGAGGACAGCCGGGCCGCCCACTGGGTGCGGTCGGTGGCGGCGGCCACGACAGCGACGGGGACGTCGCAGGTCGCGCGCAGGGCGGTCGCCAGGGGGCCGGCGAGGGCATTGTGCGGGTGCTCGGTGGCGATGATCCAGGAGGTCACGCCGGTTTCGGGGGCAGGTGCTTCGGGGCGGGGCAGCGGGCGGGGCCCACGGCGGGAGAGGAGGACCGAGTAGTCGCCACCGGTCCGGTCGGCGCCGAGCTGGGCCGCCTCGTCGAACCCGTTGCCGGCGAGCAGCCGCGGCCACTGATCGTGCGGGAGCAGGGGCGAGTCGGGGCGTAGGTCGGGGTCGTCGGCGTTCCAGAAACTCTTCAGCAGGCCGAAGATCGGCAGGAGCACGTCGGGGTTGTGGGTCTCGACGGCCAGCAGCTGCCCGCCGTCGTCGAGTAGAGCGGCGATACGGGCGAGGCTTTCCCGCAGTCCGGTCGTGGCGTGCAGGACGTTGCCCGCGACGACGAGGTCGAACGAGCCGGGGGCGAAGCCCTGCCGCTCGGGGTCCTGGTCGAGGTCGAGGGTGCGGTAGGTGATGTGGTCGTGGTCGCTGAAGCGGCGCCGGGCGTGGTGGAAGAACGCTTCGGAGACGTCTGTGAACGTGTAGTGGGTGCGGTCGGCGGGGAGCGCGGTGAGAAGTGCCGCGGTCAGGGCCCCGGTGCCCGCGCCGATCTCCAGAACGCGCAACGGCCGCCCGGAGGGCCAGTTCCGGGCGATCTCACGGGCCAGGGCGGCGGCCACGGCGTTGTAGTGGCGGGTGACTTCGGTGTCGGAGTAGAAGCTCTCCATCCAGTGGCGTTCGGCATCGCCGAAGAGCAGGGCGACGGGGTCCAGCCGACCTAGCAGGACGTCCGCCAGTACGCTGCCGCAGCGGCTGTAGAGGACGGCTTCCACGACCTGGCCCGGCGCGGTGCGCAGCAGTTCGGTCAGGGCCTGCCGCGGGTCGGCGGGGCTGGTGGGCGTCCAGACGCCGTCGCCGGTGCGGTGCAGCAGCCCGGCGCGTTCGGCGTGACCGAGGAGTCCGTGCAGCGCACGCCGGTACTCGGGGAGGGCGCCTGCCGCGATCAGGGTCTCGGGGCTGAACGTGGTGGCGGCCGGGTCGATGGTGTGGGCGGCCTGCAGGGTGAATTGGGCGCTCAGTGATTTGGCCAGGACGAGCGCCCGGGCGTACCGGTCGTCGTTCTGCGCGAGCAGGGAAGTGCCGGAGAGCGTGTGGGCCAGCTCGCGCGGGCCGGGCAGGTGGTGCGGCGGAATGTCGGGGTCGGGTCCGTGGGGGGCGGCGCGCAGGACCGTGGTCAGGTGCCGTGGCGCGGTGCGGGCGGCGTCGAAGCGGTGCAGCCGGCATGCGTCCAGTTCGGCGGTGACCTGTCCCTGGTCGTCGAGGAGCTGGATGTCCCAGCAGACTTCACGGTCGGTGGCCTCGCGGTGGCGTACGAGCACCCAGCCTTCCGAGGGTGGCGGGCTCCACACCCGAAGGGCCTCGACGGCGGCGGGGAGGTAGGGCGCGTCGAGTGGGCGATCGGAGCTGTCGCCGGTGCGGTGGAGCAGTGCGGCGCCGGCTTGGATGGCGCCGTCCAGGAGGGTGAGGTGCAGCAGGTGCCCGCTGTCGGGGTCGGTGGACGGTTGGGTGGTGGTGACGGATGGCTTGGTGGCGGTGGCGGACGGTTCGGTGGTGGTGAGGGTGTAGCGGGCCAGGACTTCGTCGGGGCCGGTGTGCAGCTGGGTGAGGACGCGGAAGGCGGGGCCGTAGCTGATGCCGGTCGCGGCGATGGCCGCGTAGTGGGCGGCGGCGGTCAGGGGCTCGCCCAGTCGGCCGTGCAGGTCGGCCAGGTCCTGTGGCGCGGGGCGTTCGCGCAGCAGCCGGCGGACGACTCCTCGGGCGTGAGCTCGCCAGGGGCCGGAGCCGTCGCGGCTGGAGAGGCGTACGGTGCCGTCGGCCGGGTCGAGGGCGGTCTGGAGCTGGATGTCCATCGCCGGGTCGTCGAAGGGCAGGACGAGGGCGCGCTCGACGGCCAGGGCGGTCAGCTGGACGGGGGCCTGGTGGTGAAGACGGCCTGCGGCCAGGGCGGTTTCGGCGAAGGCGGCGGCAGGGACGACCACGGCGTCGGCGACGACGTGGTCGGCGAGCCAGTGGTGCCGTGAGGGGTCGATGCGGGTCTGCCAGAGCGGGTCCGGGTGGCCCGACCGTTCGCCGAGCAGGGGGTGGTGGCGCCGGCCGTCACCGCAGCCGCGCTCGAACCACTGCGGGGCGCCGTGCCAGTGGTGTTCGCGCTCCCAGGGGTAGGGAGGCAGGCTCCGGACCCGGCCGGGAACCGGGAGGAGCCGGGCGTGGTCCATGCGCGCGCCGGCCGCCAGCAGGGTGGCCGCGGCCGTTTCGACGCCCTCGGTGCCGTCGCGGTCGCGGCTGAGGGTCGGTACCACGACCGTCTGCCCGGGCGGGCGCACGGCGCTGAGCGTGCGGCGCAGGTAATGGCTCAGGACGGGGTGCGGGCCGATCTCGACGAACGCGCCGCAGCCCGCTTCGGCAAGGGCCTGGACGGCGTCGGTCAACCGCACCGGCCGACGGACGTTGAGCCACCAGTACTCAGCCGTCAGTTCGTGGCCCTTCAGCAGGCCGCCGGTGACCGTGGAGGCGAAGGGGACCAGGGCGGACTGCGGCGCCAGGGCGCCCAGAGCGCTGCGCAGGTCTTCTTCGACGAGGTCCATGTGCCGGGTGTGGAAGGCGTGGTCCAGGTCCAGCATCCGGAAGAACGTGCCGCGTCCCGCCAGGCTTCGGGCCAGGTCGTCGAGCGCGGCCTCGTCCCCGGCCACGGTGACGTCCTGAGGGCTGTTGACCGCGGCCAGCTCCAGCCGGCCGTCGTAGGCGGCCAGTTCTTCCTCCGCCTCGGGGCGGCCGAGTCCGACCGCCGCCATCCGTCCCGACCCGGCCGTTCGGGCCTGGGCGCTGCTGCGGTGGGCGATGACCAGCGCCGCACCGGGCAGGTCCAGGGCACCGCAGGCATGGGCGGCGGCAATCTCTCCGACGCTGTGACCGACCACCGCCGCGGGCTGCACCCCGTAGGCGGCCAGAGTCGCGGTCAGGGCCGCCTGCACGGTGAACAGCAGCGGCTGGGCGACCTCGGTCCGCGCCTGGCGGCCGGTGTCGGTGCCGGTGGCGAGCTCCTCGTGCACGGACCAGCCGAGCAGCGGCGCCAGCGCCCCGTCGATCTCCTCGACGGCCTCCCGGAACGGGACGGAACGAGTGAGCAGGCTCCGGCCCATGCCCGTCCACTGGGCGCCGTTGCCGTTGTAGACGAACGCGACATCACGGCGGGACAGCGCGGGGACCTGCGGGTTCGCGGCAGCGGCGCGCAGCCGGTGGGCGGCGGTGGCGGCGTCGGCGGCCACCACGGCGGCTCGGTGGGCGTGGCGGCCACGGCGGGTGACCGAGGTGTGGGCGATGTCGTAGAAGACCTGCTCGTCCACGTCCGCTTCGCAGAGGCGGTCCGCCATGGCGGTGGCCGCCTGGGTGAGGGCGGCGGGAGTCCGGGCGGACACCAGGAGGGGCCGCGGTCCCGGCGCCGGGGCGGTCCGGGCCGCAAGGGCCGGGGCGGGGGCGAGAACGGCATGGGCGTTGGCGCCGCCGAACCCGAAGGAGTTGACCCCGACCAGTCCACCCGAGGCGGTGGGCAGCGGCACGGCGACAGGTACGGGGGAGAGGCCCAGGTCGGCGAAGTCGATGGCGGGGCTCGCTGGTTGGCCGTGCAGAGACGCCGGGATGACGCGATGGCGCAGGATCAGCAGGGCCTTGAGCAGGCCGGCGAGGCCGGAGGCCGATTCCAGGTGTCCGAGGTTCGTCTTGATCGAGCCGATGGGCAGCGGGTGGACGGATCGCCGCGCTGCCAGCGCTGCCGAGACGGCCTCGCACTCCAGCGGGTCGCCCACCGGGGTGCCGGTGCCGTGCGCCTCCAGGTACAGCAGGTCATCGGCGGCCAGGCCGGCCCGCCCGTACACCCGGCGCAGCAACGCCGCCTGCGCGCGGGCGCTGGGCTGGGCGAGGCCGGGGGTGCGGCCGTCGCTGTTGGTGCCGGTGGCAGCGATCACCGCGTGGATGCGGTCCCCGTCGGCGAGGGCGCGTTCGAGGCTCTTGAGCAGGAGGACGACGCCGCCCTCGGCTCGGACGAACCCGTCGGCGGCCGCGGAGAAGGCGCGGCACCTGCCGGTGGGAGAGAGCATCGAGGCCTTGGCGAACCCGACGAACTCGTGCGGGCCGACCAGGATGTTGACCCCGGCCGCCACGGCCGCCTCGCCGCCCGCGCGCAGGAATTCGCAGGCCTGGTGCAGAGCGACCAGACTGGACGAGCAGGCGGTGTCCACAGCGACGCTCGGACCGCGCAGATCGAACGCATGGGACAGCCTGCCCGCGGTGTTCGCGCCGGCGATGCCGGTCATGGTGTGCTGACCGACCCGCTCCAGGCGACTGAACTGCAGATTGCCGTACGCGTGGTTGGACACCCCGACGAAGACCCCGGTGTCGGTGGCGGCGACCGCCGCCGGATCGATGCCGGCGTCGTCGATGGCTTCCGCGGCCAGCTCCAGCAGCAACCGCTGCTGTGGATCCATGCACGCTGCCTCGCGCGGCGAGATGCCGAAGTACTCGGCGTCGAAGGCCGCGATATCGGCGAGCACACCGGCGGCATCCGTGTAGGTTCTACCCGGCCGACGAGGATCGGAGTCGGTGAATGCGTCCGTGTCGAATCGCTCGGGAGGGATCCGCGTGACCAGATCACGACCCTGAACGAGCGCAGACCACAGGGCGTCAATGCTGTCCAGGCCACCGGGAAGCCGACAGCCGATCCCGATGATCGCCACATCGTCCGCTCGCTTGCCCGCGCCACGCTCAGGGCTGTCCACTGCCCGGTCCATGTGTCTTCCCCGCCTCTGCCGCCAACCGTGGCACAGAGCCTGCCCGCGACCGGCATCGGAAGGCCAGCCAGAGCTGACCGAACGTCACGAACGAGTGAATCCAGGCGACTTGTGACAAAAGACCTGTTCATGTGAAGGGATGACGATGAGAGCGCTTGGTGACGGCCTGGTGTGGGAGCTGACACCCGAGGGGGCAGTGGCGGACCTGGCCGTACTCCTGCTGCCCGGGGTGGCGGGAAGCCCCGCCGACTTCGCCCTGTGGCCGCACTGCCTCGGGCCCCGCTTCCGCGTCCTGAGCGCACGCTACCCCGGGCGCGGCGACTCCCCCGTCCCGGCGGCGGATCTCACCGCGCTCGCCGGCGAGCTCGCCCAGCGCTTGACGTACCACGTCCCTGAACCGCTGGTCGTCTTCGGACACAGCTTCGGCGCCCTCATCGGCTACGAGACGGCCTGGCAGCTCACCCGGCGCCGTCAGCCGCCCGTCGCCCTCCACGCCTCCGCAGCTCTGTCGCCGCCCGAATACGGCGACATCGACCTCGACGCCCGGTCGATGGACGACCCCGCACTGACCCGCCTCGCCATGTCACTCGGCATCCACCTTCCACGCGACGAACACCGGCGCAGCGTTGCACTTCGCGCCATCCGACACGACCTCACCCTGATCGACTCCTACCGCCACCGAGCCGACCAACAGCTGACCTACCCGGTCACGGTGTGGACCGCCCGCGACGACTCCCTCATTCCGGCAGCCTCCGCGGCCAAGTGGCAGGCCGTGACCAAGCACAGGCTCACCCATCACACACTTCCCGTGGAACACCACTACCTCGACCTTCCCCGTGCCGTCGCCCTGATCGCCGGCCGGCTCCAGAGCTTGGCTTCGCCCTAGGTGTGTCGACTCGCAGGGGCTGATGCGTCCGCCGCTGAAAAGGCCGAATGCGCCGCGGCGGACAGCATCACCGAAGGTCAGCGCATGCGTCCGCGCGGCTTCAGGGGGGTGCCGGGGAGTTCGGGGGCGGGGAGGCGGTCGCCGGGGTAGCCGTGGACCTCGCCGAAGCGGTCGGCGGCGGCCTGCCAGTCGGCGCGGGCCCGGGCGATGTCCTCGTGGGTGCGCCCGACGAAGTTCCACCACATGACGATCTGCTCCTCGAAGGGCGTGCCGCCCAGCAGGACGGCTCGTGCGTCGGCGCCGGTGGTGTTGGTGAGGGTGATGGTGGTGGGGCCGGGGGCGAGGTAGCCGAGTTCGGCGGAGTGGAGCGGGGTGTCGGCGAAGCGGATCTCGCCGCGGTCGACCAGGAGGCCGTGTTCGAAGGCGGGGTCGACGTCGAGGGTGACGGTGGCGTGCGGGCGCAGGACGAGTTCGGCGCCGAGCAGCGGGGTGAAGGTGGGGACGGGGGAGGTGTCGCCTGCGAGGGAGCCGAGGAAGACGCGGGCCTCGCCGCCGTCCAGGGGGACCGGGGCCGGTGCGTGGTGGCGGAAGTCGCGGGCGGTGTGGCGGTGTTCCTCGGGCAGGGCGACCCACAGCTGCACGCCGTGCAGGACCGTGGTGGCCGGGGTGGAGACCTCGGAGTGGGCGATGCCGTGGCCGGAGGTCATCAGGTTCACTTCGCCCGGTCGTACGTACGCGTGGACGCCGAGGCTGTCCCGGTGCTCGATTTCGCCGGTGAACAGCCAGCTGACCGTCTGCAGCCCGGTGTGCGGGTGCGGGGCGACGTCCATGCCGCCGGTGCCGGCGACGTCGTCGGGACCGTAGTGGTCGACGAAGCACCAGGCGCCGATGAGGGTGCGGGAGCGCTGCGGCAGTGTCCGGCGCACGGTCATCGCGCGCGGGCCGCCGAGCGGGACGTCGCGTGCGGGCAGGACCTCCACGCGCGGATCGGCGGCGCTCGGCTCGACGAGGTCGGTCTCGGCGGTGCTCACGGTTGTGGTCCCTCCCGGGGGTGGATGGATGGTCTCGGATAGTTCTATATTCAACTATCATGTCATGGCAGAGTGACGGGCGACAGTGACCAGCCTAAGGAGTGCAGGTGAGTGACGTGACGGTGGTCCCGGCGGACCGGCGGGTGTTCATCGACAAGCAGAGCCCCCAGGCGTACAAGGCCCTGGTCGCGGCCGCCGAGGCCGCACGAGAAGCAGCGGCCGAGGCCGGGCTCGACCGCCGGCTGGTGGAACTCGTGAACCTCCGGGTGTCGCAGGTCAACGGCTGCGCCTACTGCCTGAACGTGCACACCAGGGCCGCGCTGCGCGAGGGCGAGACCACGCAGCGGCTGGGCGTGCTCCCGGCGTGGCGCGACACCGAGGTGTTCACCGCGCGGGAGCGCGCCGTGCTGGCGCTGGCCGAGGCGACGACCCACCCGGCGGACGCCGCCGCGCAGGCGGTCGCGTACGGCGCCGCGCGCGAGGAGCTGACCGAGGCGGAGATCTCCGCTGCGGTGTGGGTGGCGATCACCATCAACTCCTTCAACCGGGTCTCCATCATGAGCAAGCACCCGGTCCGGCCGACCCCGGGGCAGTGACCGCGCGGACCTCGGGTCGGTAGCTGCGCCGGTGCGGCGGCTTGGCGGCCCTGGCCCGTCCGTAGACTGGGTCGGGGGCGCCGGGCGGCACCGCCGAGCGAAGAGCGAACAGCGAAGAGCGAAGAGCGAACAGCGAAGAGCGAGAGCCGAGGACCGCAGGTCGTGCCTACGTCACCCAGGAAGCGGCGTCCGTCGACCGTCGCGCCGGCCTTCGGGGGGCAGGCGTGACGGACGTGACGCTGAACCTCTGGCGGCAGCCGCTCGACGCGGTGCCGGCCTCGGTGTGGGACCGCACCGACCTGACGGTACTCATCCTCGCTGACACCGGGATCTCCGAACTACCCCCCGACATCGGTCGGTTGACCGGGCTGCGCACCCTCGACCTCGGACACAACCGGCTCGCCGCGCTGCCCGCCGAGCTGGGCGACCTCACCGGGCTCGGTGACTTTCTCTACCTGCACGACAACGCCCTGACCGCCCTGCCGGACTCCCTCGGGCGGCTGACCGCGCTGCGCTACCTCAACATCGGAGACAACCGGCTCACCGAACTCCCCTCCACCATCGGGGAGATGACCGCCCTGGTCGAGTTGCGCGCACAGGACAACCGGATCGGTTCGCTGCCCGAAGCGATCGGCAACCTCGGCGCGCTCCGCGAACTCTGGCTTCGCGGCAACGCGTTGACCTGCCTGCCGGACTCCGTCGCCCGGCTCACCGAGCTCCGCGAACTGGAGCTGAGGGACAACGCGCTCACCGAGGTCCCGGCCGCGCTCGCCGGGCTGCCGCGACTGCGCCGCCTCGACCTGCGCGGCAACCGGATCACCGAACTGCCGCACTGGCTGACCGAACCCGCGGCGTTGCCGGCGCTGCCTGCGCTGGAGAAGCTGGACCTGCGGTGGAACGAGGTGCGGCCGTCCGCGCGTCTGCTGGACGCGCTCGGAGCGCGCGGGTGCGTCGTCCTGTACTGAGGCCTCGGCGAAGCCCTCGGAAAAGATCTTGCGCTCGTCTCCCGACCTGCTACGGTTGATCACATGAAGCGCGCTGCACTCGTCACGACGACGCCGGAGAGAGTCCCGGTGCGCTGACTGCTGACCTAGTCCGAAGCCCCGGGGCGAGTGCCCCGGGGCTTCGTCGTTTCCGGCTCCACTCGCCCGCGGCCCCAGAGTGGAGACCATCGCCATGAACGACCTTCCGTCGCACGTCCGTCCGTCGCGCGACCACCTGCAGCACAACCACCTCCAGCACGACCACCGCAAGCTCGGCCGAGAGCTCGACCTGTTCGACACCGACCCGCTGATGGGCTCCGGCCTGCCGTACTGGCTGCCCGACGGCGCCGCGGTCCGGCACGCCCTGGAGGAGTTCATCCGCGGTCGTGAGCGCCGGGCCGGCTACCGCCACGTCTACTCCCCGGTGCTCGGCAAGCGCGAGCTGTACGAGATCTCCGGCCACTGGGCGCACTACCGCGAGGACATGTTCCCACCCATGGAGCTGGGCTCGGAGGAGATGGTGCTGCGGCCCAGCCTCTGTCCACACCATGCGCTGATCTTCCGCTCCCGCTCCCACAGCTACCGGGAACTTCCGCTGCGCATGGCCGAGTTGGGCGGCATGTACCGTTCCGAGCTGTCCGGGGTGCTGGGCGGGCTGACCAGGGTCCGGGCGATCCAGCTGAACGACGCGCACATCTTCTGCACCCCGGAGCAGGCCGCCGACGAGGCCGTCGCCGCACTGGAGTTGATCCGCGAGGCACACCGGGCGCTCGGCATCGTGCCGGTCCGCTACCGGCTCTCGCTGCCCGGTGAGGGCGGCAAGTACGTGGCGGATCCGGCGCTGTGGGAGCGCGCCACCGCGCTGCTCGTCGACGTGCTGGAGCGATCCGGGGTGCCGTTCGAGGCGGCGGAGGGCGAGGCCGCGTTCTACGGGCCGAAGATCGACGTGCAGATCGCCGACGGCGCCGGGCGCGAGTTCACCCTCTCCACCGTGCAGATCGACTTCCACCAGCCCGAGCGGTTCAACCTGCACTACATCGGCCCGGACGGCGCCAAGCACCGCCCGGTGATGGTCCACCGCAGCGTGATCGGCAGTGTCGAGCGTGCGGTCGCCCACCTGATCGAGCTGTACGGCGGCGCGTTCCCGGCCTGGCTCGCGCCCGTCCAGGTCGTCCTGCTGCCGATCTCCGAAGCCGAACTGCCGCAGGCCGAACGGCTCCGCCGGCGGTGCCTCGACCTCGGACTGCGCGCCGAAGTCGCCGGGCCCGAGTACGGCACCCTCGGCGCCCGGATCCGGGCGGCCCGGCTGGTGCCGTACCAGGCGGTGATCGGCGCGAAGGAGGCCGTGGACGACCGGGTCGCGCTGCGCCTGCGGGACGGTCGACGGCTGGAGCCGCTGGTGGCCGAGGAGGCGTGGGCTCGGATCGGCGGGCTAGTGGCCGCGTGCAGCGCCGAGTTGTAGGAGGACGGCGCCGGGGGGTGATCCGGCCTCGGGCGCGGGGGGAGTCGGCAATCCGGCGGCATACGTACGACTAGTGCGGTGCGCGGTGTGTCGGCGGCGTCGTGGGCGTCGGCCGCCCGTCGAATGGGCGCGGCGGCCGAGTCGGGGCCGCCGCTGTCCCCACTCGTCCCTGTACCGGAGGTATCCCATGCGCGTCCCACGTATCCCGCGCATCCCGCGCATCCCGCGCATCCCGCACAGACTCGTCGCGCCCGCAGTCGCCGGGTGTCTCGCCCTCGTCGGGGCGGTCGCCGCCGCCCCGGCGGCCCCGGCTGGCTCGGCCCGGCTCCGCCCGCTGCCCGTACCCGACGTCCGGTACTGCGCCGCCGTGCTCGGGCACGTGCCGGGCGCGGACGGTGCCTCGCCCCTCCTCGGCCGCGCCTGCTCGCCGGACTCCCGGGCCGACGCGCTCGCCCTGGCCGACGGCCGGACCCGCACGGCGGAGCAACCGGCCGACCGCACGCTGTTGTTGGAGGAGTACAAGGACGTCAACTACGGCGGCGGCGTCATCTACACGTTCTACGGGGACGCGGGCGGCTGTGACTCGACCGGATACCACCTGGTCAACTACATCGACGTGGCGCTGAGCGTGTCGTCGATGCAGGGGTACAACAACTGCAACACCGTCCACCTCTGGTCGTCGCTCGGTGACGAGGAGGTCCTGGGCTTGCCGGCCGGCTACCTCGGATCGAAGTTCAACGACGCCGTGCGCGAGCTGCAGGTGTACCACAGCTGACGGCTCGCCCGCCGCCCGCCGGGGTGCCGCCCTTGGGTGCTCTCCCAGGCGGGCGGGTGGCGGGCGGCGGGCGTACGCGGGGCGGGTCAGTAGGACTGCAGCTCGACCAAGTGGCCGTCGGGGTCGCGCAGATGGGCGGTGCGCAGGTTCGGTCCCCACTCCGGTCGGTCGGTCGCCGGGACGGCCGGGGTGCCACCGTGGCGCAGACAGAGGTCGAGGGCGGCGTCCACGTCGTCCACCCGGAGGACCAGCATCGCGGCGTCCTGCGCGGGTGCGGTGGGGTGGGCGGGCAGGCCGGTGGTGCCGAGGGTGGCGGCCATCGCGGAGCGGTCGTAGAGCACCAGGACGGCCTGGTCGGCGGCGTCCCAGTTGGCGTACGGGCCCTCGGGCGAGCCCTTGACCAGGGTGGCGCCGGCGAGTGGCGGGAGTATCGCGCGGTAGAAGGCGAAGCAGTCGGCGAAGCGGGTGACGAGCAGGCGGGGGTACAGGGCGTCCACGGTCGAACTCCTGGGTTCGGTCGGCTGGAACCCACGGATGGTGGGTGTCAACCCACTATAGGGATAGACCCTAGAATGCCGCCATGACCTCCGAGACTCCGCCGCCCGCCCCCGACCTCCCGACGCCCGCCCCCGACCTCCCGACGCCCGCCTCCGAGCTCCCGCCGACCCTGCTGGACCTGAGCACCTACCTGCTCTCCCGGGTCGGCAAGACCGCGCGCGGCCGGCTCGCCGAGCAGCTCGGCGGACGCGGCCTGCGGCTCTGGGACATGGCGGTGCTGGCGTCGCTCGCCGACTTCGGCCCCCAGGCCCAGCGCGACCTGGTGCGGCGGCTGGGCATCGACCCGAGCGACCTGGCCAAGGTCGCCGACCAGCTCGCCGCCGCCGGGTACGTCGAGCGCGCCCGGGACCAGGCCGACCGGCGCCGGGTCTCGGTCTCGATCACCGACGCCGGACGGGCGCTGCTCGCCGAACTCGACGGCGCTGCGCGGGCGGTGCAGGACGAGGTGCTCGCGCCGCTGGACCCGGCGGAGCGGCAGTTGTTGCAGCGGCTCCTGCTGCGGGTCCACCAGGGGTTGGGGGAGCGGGGCAGCGGGCTGTGAGCGGGGGCGCCCGCGCCGGGCGTCAGGCGGTGGGCATCAGGCGGTGGGCTGCCCGGGGCGGCGGGCGCCCGCGAACTCGCCAGCCCAGCGCGGGATGTCCAGCACGTGCTCCACCCGGGCGACCAGCGTGCCGGTGCGCTCGGCGTGGATCATCGCGCCGTCCCCGACGTGGATGCCGACGTGGTGCAGGGGCGCGTCCGGGCGGGAGAAGAACAGCAGGTCGCCAGGGGCGAGCGCGTCGCGCGCCACCGGGGCGCTGCGGTTGAACTGCGCGACGGTGTAGTGCCCCAGCTCGACCGTGCCGTGGCTGGCCCGGTACCAGCAGTAGAGCGACAGGCCGCTGCAGTCGAAGCCGACCGTCTTCTCGCCCAGGCACTGGCCGTCGAGGTAGCCGTTCTCGTCGTCGCAGAAGCCCAGGCCCGCACCGAGGCGGTCGCCGCCGCCCCAGGCGTACGGCACGCCGATCTGCGCTGCGGCCACGGCGGCGACCCGGCGGCCCAGCGCGGCGGCGGACGGCGGCGTCGCCGTGGGCGGTGCGGGTGCTGGTGCTGGTGCTGGGGCGGACGCGGGTGCGCCGGTGGTGGTGGCGGTGGGCGTCGCGTGCGCTGCCGGGGCGAGCGTGGGGACGAGGCCCGCCCCGAGCGCGAGGCCGAGCATGCGACGACGTCCGACGCCGGCGGATCCGGCCTCGCAGGCCTGGTCGCGGTCGGGCGGTCGGGGTTCCATGAGGCGGCTCCCGGGGCGGTCGTGGTACGGGTGCGCACCAGGATCCCGTTCCGGTGGGGCCGTCCGCCATCACCCGGAACGGTGAATCGCGCGCGCACGGGCCCTGAAACGGAGCGACGTTCGCCGGTAAATGGTTTGACGATCGTTCAGGCGAGGCCAACGATGGGCGCGAACGTTCGGTCGGACCGTCGGAGGACCCATGAGCAGCGCCGTCAAGCTGATCCGCTCCACGCGGCTCACCCCGGCCGTCGACTACGCCTACGGGGCGCTGGTCGACGCCCCGGCCCGTTCGCTCTGGCTCGCCGGGGCCTGCCCGCTCGACGAGGAGGGCTGGACGGTCGCCGTCGGTGACTACGAGGGGCAGGCCCACCAGGTGATGCGCAACCTGATAACCGTGCTGGAGGAGGCGGGCGCCGGGCTCACCGACCTCGCCCGGACCACCGTGTACGTGGCCTCCGCCGACCAAGCCGACCTGGTGAAGGTGTGGAACGTGTACCGCTCGTACATGGGGGAGCACGACGCGCCCAGCACCCTGCTCGGGGTGACGGTGCTGGGCTACCACGACCAGCTGGTGGAGGTGGAGGCGGTGGCCGTCCTGCCCTGAGCGGCCGGGTGCGCGCGGGCCGGCTGCGATGCGGCGTGCCGCGCGTGGAGTGCGGCGTGCTGTGCGTCAGAGCGTGGCGAGCAGGGCGTCCAGCTTCCGGTATCCCTCGACCACGCCGTGCTCCATGCCGCTGGCCAGGATGGCGTCCCGCGCCGCGAGGCTGTCGACCACCGACAGCACGGTGACGCGGGTGCGGCCCTCCCCGGCGGGTTCGAAGGTCGCGGTGTCCAGCGAGACGCCGTCCGGCACGCCCTCGAACGTGAAGGTCTGGACGAGCCGCGTGGCCGGCCGGACTTCGTGGAAGGAGCCGTAGAAGGCGGCGACCTCCTGGCCCTCGCGGTGCATCGAGTAGCGGTAGCGCCCGCCGGTGCGACCCTCCCAGGCGTCGATCTTCATGTCGAGGTCCTGCGGTCCGAGCCATCGGGCGACCAGCTCGGGCTCGATCCAGGCCCGGAACACCCGCTCCTGCGGGGCGTCGAACTCGCGGACGATCCGGATGGTGGGCAGCTGCGGGTCCGCTTCGATCCGGGTTTCACGGTCGGTGCGGTCGGTGGGGGAGGTCATGACGGGGCTCCTTCGGTGTGCTCGGGTCGGTTGTTGCCTTCGTCGCCTTCGTTGTTTTCGTTGGCTGCGCTGTTTTCGCCTGGGTTGTCTTGATTGCCGTGGTCGACGTGGTCGACGTGGTCGACGTGGTCGTCCGCCAAGCCTGAGAGGAGGACATCCAGGCGGCTGAACCGCTCCTCGGCCTGGCGCCGGTACCGCTCGATCCAGGTCGTCATCAAGTCGAACACCTGCGGTTCCAAGTGGCACGGCCGCCGCTGCCCGTCCCGGCTGCGACTCACCAGCCCGGCATCCTCCAGCACCTTCAGGTGCTTGGAGACGGCCTGCATGGACATCGCATAGGACTCTGCCAACTCACCGACGGACGCGTCCCGTACCGCCAGCCGCGTCACGATGTCGCGCCGCGTCGGATCCGAGAGCGCCACGAACGCCCGGGACAGTTGGTCGACAGCCACCACACACTCCTGCTCATCCTCAACCGATTGGTTGAGAACAACGCTACGCCGCCTCACCCGGATACTCAACCGTTCGGTTGTGGAGGCGGTAGGTGCGCCTTCGGCTGTGCCATTCTTCGGATGGCATAGGAAACCGATCGTTCGGTTTTTCTGATGAAAGGAGCGGTTCGGTGGGCGCCGATGCAGCTTGATCGTGGGACGGATGGTGACGGGAGTTGCGACGAGGCTCGGCGGATTGTGGGTGAGGGGACTGGCCTTGGGGGATTCACCGACCGCGTCTTGTCGGTTGCGGGTGAGGCATAGCTAAGATACGGGGTGTTTGGTTTGCTTTTCCGGCAGCTCAGGGCGGGGTGATTGCGGTGGTACGGCAGGAGCGGGCGCTCCGGACGCGTCGGCTGATCCTGGAGGCGGCGGCGTCGGTGTTCGACGAGTTCGGGTACGAGGGGGCGACCATCGGTGAGGTGGTCTCCCGGGCCGGTGTGACGCGTGGTGCGGTGTATTTCCATTTCGCGTCGAAGCGTGATCTTGCGCAGGGTGTCGTGGAGGAGCAGTTCGCCCAGGACGGAGTTCCCGAACGGAGCTGCAAGCTCCAGGAGTTCGTGGACACCGGGATGGTGGTGGCGCACCTGATGCCGCGTGACCCGCTGCTGAGTGCGGGAGCCCGGCTGTCGCTCGGCCAGGACGTGTTCGACGATCTCGGAGGCGGCGCGATCCCCGGGTGGATCGGTCGGATGGAGGCGCTGCTCGTCGCGGCCGGTGAGCGTGGCGAGCTGCTGCCGCATGTCGTTCCGGCGGACACCGCGTGGCTGATCATCGCCGCGTGGACGGGCGTCCAGATCCAGTCTCAGAAGCTGTGCGGCCGTGCGGACTTGGAACTGCGGGTATCCGGACTTTTCCAGCACCTGATGCCGAGCATCGCGGTGCCGGGAGTGCTCGGTTCGCTGCAGATGGGTCCGGAGCGCGGTGCCCAGGTGGTCGCGGAGGCCGCGGAGGCCGCGGCGACCCGTGCCATAGGGGCGAGCGGTGAGGAACGCGGCGAGCAGCGCGGCGAGGCGACAGTCGGGGCAGCGGTCGAGGCTCCGGTCGCGGCGCCGGCGGGGGCCGGCGTGGGCTGAGTCGACTGACGAGGGCTCAGCGCACCTGCTACCGACCGGGAGATGGGGCGGGCGCGGACGCACTGGCGGCGGCGGGACTCACGGGGGTCCGGCGCCGCCTTTGGTTTGTCTCGGAGCGCGGAACCGTACAGCAGTCGGCCGCGCCAAAAAACAAACAGCACGTTCGGTTTTGTATTGACAAACCGTGCGTCCTGTTTTTCACTGGTGACAGTTGCCCCCAGGGGTGTCGACCCGGGTGCCGGCCGCAGCGGAGAAGCTTGCGGCGTTCCGTGTGATTGGGGTGGTCATCGTGGAAATTCGGGTGCTCGGGGCGTTGGACGTCCGAGTGTGCGGGGTGTCGGTGGTGCCGTCGGCACCGAAGCCGCGCCAGGTGTTGGGGGTGCTGGCGCTCCGTGCGGACCAGGTGGTTCCGGCGGGGGTGTTGGCCGACGAGTTGTGGTCCGGCCACCCGCCACGCAGCGCGCGCACCACCGTGCAGACGTATGTCCTGCAACTGCGCGACCTGATCGACCGGGCGCTCGCCCGGGCCGGCGCGGCGGCGGGGGTGTCCTGCGCCAAGGACGTCCTGGTCACCTCGCCCGGCGGCTACATGCTGAACAGCGGCGGCGGGGTGACGGACGTCCGGGAGTTCGAGCGGCTGGCCGGCATGGGCTACCGGGCGATGGACGCGGAGGACCACCCGCTGGCCGCCCGGCAGTTGGGCGAGGCGCTGGCGCTGTGGCGCGGACCGGCCTTCGCGGACGTCCCAGTCGGCGGCCAACTCGCCGTCGAGGCCAGGCGGTTGGAGGAGACCAGGCTCTGCGCGCTGGACCAGCGGATCGACGCCGACCTGCGGCTGGGTCGCCACCGGGTACTGCTCGCCGAACTCACCGTCCTGATCGACCGCTACCGCACCCACGAGAGCCTGCACGGCCAGTACATGGTCGCCCTCCACCGATCCGGCCGCCGAGGCGAGGCGCTGGAGGCCTACCAGCGACTCCGGAACACCCTGGTGCGGGAGTTGGGCATGGAGCCCTCGGTCGGACTGCGCCGCCTGCAGCGCTCCATCCTGCTCACCGCCCCCGAGCGGGCGGAGCGCGAACCCGCCGCGACTGCGGCTGCGGTTGCCGTTGGGGTTGCCGCTGCGGGGCCGGAGGCCACGGCGGCCCGGCTGGGCAGGGTCGGGCTGAGCCGGGTCGGCTGAGCAGGACGGTCGGTGGCCCCCGGCGTCGACCGGGGGCCACGCGGCTCCGGTCGTAACGTGCTTGTCGTCGTGAGGAGTTGTGGGACGGGTGGTCCAGGAGAGGTCGGAACGGACGCGCGGGCGGCTGGTCGAAGCGGGGGCGGCGCTGTTCGACCGCCGGGGTTACGCCGGTGCCACCCTCGGCGAGATCGCCGCCGCCGCAGGGGTGACGAAGGGGGCGCTCTACTTCCACTTCGCCTCCAAGGAGGAGCTGGCCAGAGCCGTGTTCGCCCAGGCCGAGCGCTCACTGCGGTCGGCCTGCGGCGACCCGCGCGTCTCCTCATCACCGCTCCAGGGGCTGATTGACGCCGGATACTGGCTGGTCGACGCCCTGGGGGCGGACCCGGTGGTCCGGGCGGCGTTCCGCCTCGGCCGTGAGGACGGCGGCTGGCAGACGGAGCCCGGGCGGGGCGAACGGGAACCGGACGAGCCCACGGTCGGTGCAGCCCGAGCGGCGGTCGCTCGGCAGTCGGAATTCCGGCCGGCGGAGCCGAGGCAGCCTGACCCCAGGCCGACGGATCCCGGGCCGACGGATCCCAGGGCGACGGATCTCAGGTCGATGGATCCGCAGTACGCCTTCGCGGGCATGCGCGGCTTCCACAGCGTCTGGGCGGCCGTCGTCCGGGACCTGTTGGCCGGGGCCCGCCGCGCTGGGGAACTGCGCGGCCGCTCGGGCGGCCTCGGCCCGGAGACCCTGGTGGTGACCACCGCCTGTGGCCTGGAGGTGGTGTTCGCCGACGGCTGCCCCGCCGAGGAGCGCGCCCGGCGGGTCGGCGCCCTCTGGGACTGGCTGCTGCCCTGCCTCGTCCCGCCGGGCACCGCCGGCGCCTACCGCACCAGGCCACCGGCCCCGCAGCCGCAGTCCGCCTGAGGGTGTCGGTGGTGCTGCCCGTCTGCCCGTCTGCCCGTCTGCGCGTCATCCGCCGGCACGGCGTACGTTCCGTGGCGGGTAGTGCTCGGCTCGGGGTGGAGCGTGGCCTGGCCTGCGACGGTTCTGCACGCCCTGGCCCCGCGGGTCATCCCTTCCGCACCTGCGGTGTTGGGGAGCTGGACCGGCCTCGCCGTCCGCGTGGCGCGGTGGTGCGAGGGCGCGGGGGGATCGACCGACTCGGCGGTCGGGAGCCCGCCGGGTGCCGCGGGGCCCTGCCCGTTGCCGTCGAGCCCGTTGCTGCCGGGCCCGTTGCCGTCGGGCTCGATGCCGTCAGGGCCCTCCGGCCGTGCGGTAGGGTGGCCGACGCCGAGTATGACCGCGACTCAGGGAGGTGAGACCCATTACCGGAATGTCCGAGCGGGTGCTCCCGGAGCGCGGCCGTGCGGGCGCCTCGCGCGCGTAGCGCGGAGGGCGCGCCGACGCGGTGTCGGCCCTTGCGGGAGCCCTGACGGAGTCGTTCGTTCTTCTTCGTCCGTCTTCCTCCCGTCTTCCCCCGAGGGGTTTCTCTTGCCGGTCTTCTCCTCCGCCACCCTCCGTTCCTCGGTGGTCTCCCGGCTGCGCGCCGCCGGTTGCGTGTTCGCCGAGGACGAGGCGCGCGTCCTGCTCGCCGCCGCCGCCTCGCCCGCCGATCTGGCCGCCATGGTCCGCGCCCGCGCCGACGGACGCCCGCTCGAACACGTCGTCGGCTGGGCCGAGTTCGCCGGTCTGCGGATCGCCGTCGACCCGGGGGTCTTCGTGCCGCGCCGGCGCAGCGAGTTCCTGGCCGCCGCCGCGACCGCGCTGGCCGGCCCGGGCGCGGTCGTCCTCGACCTGTGCTGCGGCAGCGGCGCGCTGGGCGCGGCCGTGGCGGCCGGGGCAGCGCACCCCGTCGAACTGCACGCGGCCGACATCGATCCGACCGCCGTCCGCTGCGCCCGCCGCAACCTGGCCGGGACCGGGGCGCGGGTGTACGAGGGCGACCTGTTCGCCGCCCTGCCCGACGCGCTGCGCGGCCGGGTGGACGTGCTGATCGCCAACGTCCCGTACGTCCCGACCGGCGATCTCGCCCTGCTGCCGCCCGAGGCGCGGCTGCACGAGGCCCGGCCGGCGCTGGACGGCGGCGCGGACGGCCTGGACGTGCTGCGCAGGATGGTCGCGGAGGCGCCGCGGTGGCTCGCGCCGGGCGGGTCGCTGCTGTTCGAGACCAGCGAGCGGCAGGGGCAGACGGCCCTCGCGGTGACCCGGGCGGCCGGGCTGGCGGCGGTGGAGAGCCGGCACGAGGACCTGGACGCCACGGTGGTCACCGCGACGCTGCGCTGACCGGCGCCGGTCAGCGGCGCGGGCCCTACGCTGGCCCAGCGTGGCCCGGCCGCCGCCCCGACGGAGCGGCGGCCGGGCCGGGTGGTTCAGAGGTGGGTGCCGTAGACGTGGTCGACCGGGATGGTGAGGAGGACCCGGCGGTCGGCGACCATCGCCGCGCGGTACTCCGCCCAGTCGGGGTGCTCCCCGGCGGCGCGGCGGTAGTAGTCGACCAGCGCCTCGACTTCGGGGCCGTCGGGGTCGGTGCCCGGGCCGGTGAGGGTGGCGGCGCCCTCGGCGGTGGCCCAGGAGCGTCCGTCCGGCCCGGTCACCTCCAGGCTGACCCGGGGATCCCTGCGCAGGTTGGCCGTCTTGGCCAGTCCGTCCCGGGTGGAGATCAGGATGGCGTTCGCCTCCCGGTCGTAGAACGGCATGACGGGGGAGAGCTGGGGGCGTCCGTCGGTCTTGATGGTGGCGAGCACGCCGAGGCGGCTCTGTGCGAGCAGCGCGTACGGGTCGAAAGGTGTGGCGGTCATGGGACCATCATCTGTCCTCGCACCGGTGTGAAGGCCAAGGCGCGGCAGGCGTGTTGCGCGGCCGGGGTGGTGTGCGGGCGGCGCCCATGGTGGCAGGTGGGGCCGACCTGCGGGGGGATTCGGGAATCCGTCGTGGCGCCCGTGCGGGAGGGCTAGGGTCGGGCCCGGACGCGACGGGACAGTACGTCACGCAGATCTGACGGTCAGTCAGGATATGTACCGTCCGAGCCCAGGGGAACCGCACGGGCTGTGCGGGACGGCGGCGCGGTTCCGCGAGCACCCCGACCACCGCGCGAGGTGGCGTCCGCTGCCGTACATGAACCTCGCGCACGCGGAGTTCATGGCGGGCCTGACCGACCGGGCGGGCGGCGTGTACGGGGACGGGGCGCACCCGTGATCCCGGACGGTCGGCGGCCGCGGCCCTGAGCGGGATCGGTCACCGCTGCGGCGGGCGGGCCTGTCGGTGACGGGTGGTACGGTCCGCGCATGATGAGAAGCGTGCCCTTCACGGGCGAGGAGAAGGAGAGCCTTCACGCGGCGCTGGACCGGCACCGCGAGGTGGTGCTGTGGAAGGTGCAGGGCCTGGACGACGAGCAGTTGCGCCGACCGATGACGCCGTCGGGGACGAACCTGCTGGGGCTGGTGAAGCACCTCGGGGGCGCCGAACTCGGCTGGTTCCGGGAGGCGTTCGGACGGGAGACCGGGCCGCTCCCGTTCGACGTCGACGCCGACGAGACGTCCGACATGCGGGTGGAGCCGCACGAGTCGACGGCGGACGTGCTGGCGTTCTACGCCCGGGCCCGGGCCGGTGCCGACGAGGTGATCCGGGAGCTCGGGCTGGACGACCTCGGGACGTCCTGGTCGGGCAACACCGTCTCGCTGCGCTGGGTGCTCATCCACATGACGACGGAGACCGCGCGGCACGCCGGACACCTGGACATCCTGCGGGAGTTGATCGACGGCGGGACGGGCGACCACCAGCGGAGCTGACCCCGGAGCCCGGGGCCGTACCCGTCGGCGCGGGGGCGCTACGTCCTGTCTGGAGTCCGCATCACGAGTTCGGTAGATCGCCTACGCGCGGAGGCTCGGTTTTGGTAGGCCATCAGTCATGGCGCGAGGCGATCTGACCGATCAGCAGTGGGCCCTGATCGAACCCCGCCTTCCGATCAACCGCAAGAAGCGCGGCAGCGCCGGTGGCCGGCCCACATGCCGAGCCACTGCTCGGCGCCCCAGGCCTCGAACCGCTCTACCTCGGTGAACCCCAGCTTCGCCGCGAGACGCATCGAGCCGACGTTGGCGCTCTGGGTGGTGAGCACCACCGGCTCGCCGGGCAGCGCGCCGGCGAGCCAGTCGAGTGACGCCGCGCACGCCTCGGTGGCGTATCCGAATCCCCACGCCCGCGGCAGGAACAGGTAGCCGAGATCGGCCTTCCCCGCGGCAGCCGGGCGACGGTGCCCCGTTGCTCTCCTGAGCAGGATCTGGCCGATCATCGACCCGTCGAGATCAACGACGAAGCTCCCCGGCCACCGCTCAGGCACCTCGGGCATCTCACGCTCAAGCTCGTCACGCGGCCGGGGGCCGCCGAGGTAGGTGTGCACCTCCGGCGAGGCGAGCAGCTCGATGAACGCCGCACGGTCCCGGACCTCGGGCTCACGGAGCACGAGCCTCGCGGTCCTGATCGGCTCAGGCGGCCAAGCCACAGGTCCCAGATCTTCCATCCGCGCACGCTAACAGGTGGTCAAACCAATCGAACAGGAAACGCTTGACTCCACCTGAATCCGGACTCCAGAGAGGATCTAGGCGGGCGTCGGGACGTCAGCGGGAGCGGGTTTCCCGTTGGCGGCGGGGCAGTTCGGCGCGTCGGACTGGGCCGGAGGTGAGGGCGAAGGCCGCGCCCAGGCAGGAGAGGGCGCCGCAGGCGAGGAAGACGGGAGCGGTGCCCCAGGTGCCGATGGCGGCGCCGACCAGGGGGTAGCTGAGCGGGGCGAGGCCGAGCATGGTGAGCATCATGACGGAGGTGACCCGACCGAGGTAGGCGGGGTCGGCCGTGGTCTGGATGAGGGCGCTGTCCAGGCTGCCGAAGACGCCCGCGCTCAGGCCGAGGAGAGCGGCCAGTACGGCGGCGGTCCACAGGTGCGGGACCAGTGCCAGGGCCGCCGCGCCCACACTGCCGACGAGCAGGGTGCCCGCCATGGTCAGGCCGGCGCGGGGCAGCCGGCCGACGACGGCGAGCAGCGCGGCGCTCGCAGCCGCTCCACCGCCGAAGCAGCTGACGATCCAGCCGTAGCCGGACGGTCCCCAGCCGCGTTCGGCGTTGAGGAGCACCATGCCGACGTTGAGGGTGCCGGTGAGGCCGAGTTCGCAGACGGCGCCGGCGAGGACGAGTGGGCCGATCAGGCGGTGGCGGCGGATGTAGCGCAGCCCGTCGAGGAGGTCCGCGCGGGCGGTGCCGGGGCGGTGCGGGGCTTCGTCCGAGGCTGCATCGAGGGGGCGCAGCCGTACGGTCAGCAGGAGTGGGACGGAGACCGCGAAGAGGAGACCGGCTGCGGCGAAGGCGGCGGCCGGGCCGCCGAGGCCCATGGCCAGGCCGCCGATCGGCGGGCCCGCGATCTGGCCGAGGCGCATCGACAGCGAGCGCAGGCCGGTGACCCGGGCCAGTTGGTCGCGGCTGGTGATCCGGGAGGGGAGGGCGCCGACGGCGGGGACGAACAGCGCGTCCACGGCCCCGAAGACGAGCGCGACCGCGACCAGCAGCCAGAGGGCGGGCGCGGTCAGGGCGATGACGGCGGCCACGGAGAGGATCAGCAGACACCGCAGGGCGTCGCTGCGGAGGATCACCCGCCGAAGGTCGCTGCGGTCGGCCAGCACACCGCCGCCGAGCATCAGCACCGCGCGGGGGAGCGCCCCGGCGGCCATCACCAGACCGACCTCGGTGGGGCCGGCGGCCCGCTGGGCGGACCAGCCGAGGGCGACGAAGTAGACGCTGTCGCCGACCAGGGAGGCGGTGTAGGCGCCGAGCCAGCGCAGCACGTTGGCGTCGCGGTGGGCGGGCGGTGCGGCGGGCTGACGGGGGAGGGTCGTCTCGGCGGCGGCCATGGGGGACTCCGGCGGGTCGGGGACACGCTTCGCCCGGGCGGGGCTCGGCCGGCGCGGTGTCGGGCGGTGGTAGCGGGGCGGCGTGAGCGGCCTTAGCGGCGCCGGTTTGGGGTCGGCGGCGGGGTCAGGGGCGGAAGGGGAACCCGTACAGGTGGACGGACACGTGCTCGCGGCCCTCGGTGTCGCCAGCCGCACCGGCGGCCTTGCCGCGCTCCCGCCAGCGACGCGCGAGGTCCTGCAACTCCTCTCCCATTTCCGCGAGTTCGGCCGGGTTGAGGTCGATCAGCCATTCGGTGCTGAAGGCGGCATCGGTCCACTCGCGGCCCCAGGCGGCGCTCTGGTCCAGGTGCGCGCGGTACTGGGCGGCGCGGGAATCGACCACGGCGCGGGTCACCGCGCCGACGGCGGCGGCGCCTTCGGGCGTGTCGGCGAGGTCGGACTCGCGGAAGCCCCAGCCTTCCTCCGAGGTGACCTGCCACCACCGCTCCCGACCGTCGCTGCTGCGGCCGCTCGCCTCGGCGACGAACCCGTGCTCGGCGAGCTTGCGCAGGTGGTAGCTGACCAGGGACGGCGCCTGGTCGACCTGCTCGGCGAGCTGGGATGCGGTGGCGCTGCCCGCCGCGTAGAGGAGCCGGTAGAGCTGCATCCGCAAGGGGTTGGTGAACGCCTTCAGGCGGGAGAGGTCGGTGATCCGCTCGGGCTCGGGCTGCTGGGGCATGCCCCCAACGGTAGGTCCGAAGGATAAATTGCGCAATAAAAGTTTCGGATCTAGAGGGTGAGGAGTAAGGACGTGAGCGTGACCCGCGAGATTCAGCGGGTCAGGGTGGGGACGGCTCCTCCGTCGGTGTGCTGCACGCGGACGCCGGGAAGGTGGCGGCACCAGGCGGCGGCGACCGGGGTGAGGCGGTCCGCCGTGAGCGGGCTCGGGCCGAGGCCGATGGGGAAGTGGAGGAGGCCGTCGGCGGTCCGGTAGGGGTGGGGCCAGGCGTGGAGGTGGGTGGCGCCCGCGCCCTCCAGTGCGGACAGGAGGGTGCGCAGGCGGCCCCGGGCGAGGCCGGCGGACTCGTCGGGGGCGCTCACCACGGCCCAGGCGGCGTGGCGGCGGTGGAGCGGGGGCGGGGTGAGCAGGGCGGGCCAGGGGCCGCCGTGCTCGGTGGTGAGCTCCCAGGCGCGGTAGAGCTCTTCGGCGAGCAGGTCGCGGGTGTCGGCGCTCACCTGGGTGGTGCAGCTGCGGATCGGCGCGGAGGGGGTGAGAATGGTGACCGGGTCATCATCCTGACGCCTCGTCGGTTCGCCGATGAGGCCGACTGGTTGGCTCCAGTCCCGGCTTGCCCAGGTCTCGGCGAACCGGCGGAAGAGGCCCCCCTCCGCGTCGTCGGTGTCGTCGGTGCCGTGGGTGCCGTGGGTGCCGTGGGTGCCGTGGGTGCCGTCGGTGTCGGTGCCGTGGGTGTCGTCGGCGTCCAGGACGGTGCGTGCGGCGAGTACCGACCAGGCGAGCGACGGCAGTTGGCCGAAGGGCGCGGAGTCCAGTCCGCGCGCGCGGGCCCAGGCCTTGACCTGGCGGGCCAGCCGGACGAACCGGGCGTGCCGGTCGCCGAGCGCCGCCAGGACCGCCTCGGCGTCCGTGACCGCGCTCAGTGCGACGGCCTCCGCCTCGCCCAACTCCGCCCGACGGTCGACCGCTTCGGACGGATCGAGTGAGCCGGTGAACACGACGGCGAGGTCGACGGAAAGGCCGTCCACCTCCAGCCGCAGCCCGGGGACGCGGGCCCCGCGCACGTCGCGCAGCTGTCGGGCGTCGGGCAGTGCGGCTGCCACCCGGGCGCGGACGCCCGGCAGGTCGGCCGGGCCCGGTAGGGCGGCCACCAAGTCCAGGTCGGCGCCGTCCAGTTGGCAGCCCATCCGGCGCGAGCCGACGGTGTGGACCACGCCCTCGGGCAGCGCCCCCACGATGCGCTGCGCCACCGCCCCTGCGGCGGCTGCCCGTCGGGGTGGTTCCGGCCGCGGGGAGACGGTTGCCTCCTCGGGCACCAGGCGCACCTCGCCCGTGCCGAGCGAGACCACCGCGCGCGGCCGCATCGGCTCGGAGCCCCGGCGGGACAGCACCACCAACGCGCCCACCCGGGCCGAAACCCCGCCGAACCGGGCGGCACAGTCGGCGGCCACGCGCTGCGGGTCGGTGCTGCGCCCGAGCGTCAGATGCGGCGTGAAGCCCTCCGCTCGGCCGCGGCAGCGCGGGAAGCGGCGCTCCAGCGCGTGTCGCAGCGCCGCCCAGGGCTCGGCGGAGGCGGCGGCCGGATCGAGCCAGATGGTGGCGTCCTCGCGGTGCCCGAAGGTGTGCACTCCCTCCAGTCGCGCGGTGAACGGGGCCACCTCGGCGGCGGCCGTGCCCAGCAGCGGCAGCGCACGGTCGAACGCCGCCTCCGGGACGAAGCCGAACAGCAGGTTGACGTGCGGCGGCCAGCGGCGCAGCTGCGGGTCGTACGCGGCGCGCAGCTGCTGGATCGGCGGCCGCAGCTCGTCCGGCGGCAGCCAGGCGACGGCGGTGCGGGCGGTGGGCTCGGCCACGAGGAAGTCCAGCGCCTCGCTGTCGTCCGGTCCGCTGCCCCCTCCATCTCCACCTCCGTCTCCGTCGAGGACGAGGTCCACGGCCACGCCGTAGTGGTCGGAGGGGAGCAGCCCGTCGGCGGTCGGCCGGTCGCCGAGCAGTGCGGCGCGGACGATACGGGTGCGGTCGCCGCGGTGCAGGACGCGGTCGATACGGCCCGGGCGGCCGGTCAGGGAGGAGACCGCGGCGAGCGGGTTGGTCCTCGGGTCGAAGGTGGGGGTGTCGTCGGACGGCCCGTGCACCTGCGTCCAGGCGTCCCGCAGGCCGAGTGCGGCGGCCGGGCCGGACGGGCCGGAACGGCCGTCGTTGAAGTCGCCGAGCAGCAGCAGCTCGCCCTCGACGCCGGCCAACCCTTCGGCCAGCCGGGCGAGTTCGGCCTGGCGGCGGGCCGGGCCGTCCGTGGAGTGGTCGCTGCTCAGGTGGACGGCGGCGACGGTCAGCGGCGCGCCCGCGGCCCGTACGGTGATCGCGGTGACGGCCTTGTGCGGGCCCAGCGTGTGCCGGCCGGCCTCCAGGACCGGCAGCCGGCTGAGCAGCAGCAGGCCGTGCTCGTCGACGTCGCGCCCGAGCGGGTCCGTGTCGAGCGTGTACCCGGCGCGGATCCAGGGCGCGGCCAGCAGCAGGGCGACAAGGGCAGGCTCGACCTCCTGCAGGGCGATGACGTCGGCGTCGCAGGCCTCCAGCGCGGCGAGCAGCAGCGGGCGGCGGCGGGCGGTGGCGATCCGGTCGGCGTCGTAGCGGTCCCACAGGGTGTTCCAGGTGACCACGCGCAGGCTGGTGCCGGTCGGGGCGGGGGAGACCGCCGAGGTCGTCGGGGTGACGGCCTGTGCGGGCTCGGGGGCGGCGGCTTGCCAGCCGCCGTCCGGGAGCCAGGTGTGCGGGGTCGTCGCCGTGAAGAAGGGCGACCGGAGGCGGCGCGGGTCGGTGCGGCGGCCTGCTTCGGTGGTGTCGAGCACGTCAACGCCGGAGTCGCGGTCCCAGACCACGACGCCGTCGGCCTCGACCCGGCGCACCCGGTGCCAGGGGATGTCGCCCGAAGCGGCGAACGCCTCCAGCGGGACGCGCTCGGTGCGGTCGTCGCGCTGGCGCACGCCCAGGGTGAACCGGGCCGGGTCGAAGCGGGCGTCCCAGCGGATGCGCTGGCAGATCTGTTCGATGGGGCGCATCAGTCCTCCTCGGCATCGAGCGTGCCCGCCGTGTCCTCCACGGTGCCACCCGGGCCGACGTACCAGGTGCGGTGCGCCTCGCCGGGGTAGGGCGGGCTGAAGCGGTGGAGCTGTGCGGTGAGCACTTCGGTCGGCACCGGGTGGGGCCGTAGGGCGTTGCGGCGCAGCAGTTCGCCCTCGCCGACGACCAGCACCACCTGGGTGACCAGGGCGTCGCGGCGCTGCGCGATGGCGTGGACATGGGAGCGCTGCCGGCGGTTGAGGGAGGTGGCGTCCCAGAGGGCGGCGCCCGGGCTGCCGGCATCAAGGCTGCCGGGGTCAGGGCTGCCGGAGCCGCTGCCGACCGCCCCCGCGAGGGCGGCGTCCAGCCCGGCCAGGCCCTCGCGCAGGACCGCGGCGTTGTCGCGCTGGTCGGCGCGCGAGCCCCGGGCGGTGCGCAGGTCGTCCAGGCTGATCCGGGCGCCGATGCCGGTGAGCCCGGCGGCGAAGGTGCTCTTGCCGCTGCCGGACGGCCCGCACAGGTGGACGAGCCGGGGGAAGCGGCCGTCCCGCCAACGCCAGGCGACCGCGACCGCCTCCTCGACGGTGGAGATCCGGCCGAGCGCGTACGCCTCCCGGGCCTGCGCCCAGCAGCGGTCGGCGGCGTCGCGGTCGAGGCCGGCCAGTGCCTCGCGCAGGCCGGAGCGCAGCCAAGCGAGCGGCGCCTCGTCGAGCAGACCGGCGTCCTCGGCGTGCAGTGCGGACCAGGCGACCTGCTCGCGCTCCGCCGGCCCGGAGGCGGCCACCGCGGCGACGGCGTGCAGGACCCCGAGGTCGGCGGCGCAGGAGAGCCGGACCAGCCCGGCGCGGCGCTCCCCGTCCGGGTACGGCTGCTGCAGGCCGGGGTGCAGCCCGACCAGGTCGGCGACCCGGCGGGCCAGCGGCAGGCCCAGCGGGCCGGCCAGCCGCGGTACCAGCGACTGTCGGTGTCCGGCACGCAGGGCGGTGGCGAGCACCCCGGCCAGCCGGGCGTCCCCGCCGCGGCCGAGCTCGTCCAGCCGGGCCGACACCTCGGCCGGCTCCTCGGGCCGGCAGGTGAGTTCGTCCACCCCCAGAGCGGCGGCCAGGGCGGGGAGTTCGGGCGGCGCGCCGGACCGTACGGCCCACAGCGCGGCGCTCGGGCCGAGCCCGTTCGCCACCACGGCGGCGTGCATCCAGTGGGTGTCGGTGCGCACATGGTGCGGGCGGACCCACTTGGCGACCCGTTCGCCGAACGCGGCCCGGGGGAAGCCCCGCACCGTCCGGACGACGTAGCCCTCCTGCCGGTCGGGGTCCGACTTCAGGGAGCGCAGGGCCCGTTCGTCGTAACGGCCGCGCCACAGCACCCGGGGTGCCGGGATGCCGAGGCGGCGCAGGAAGCGGACGGTGTCGTCCCAGCCCAGGCAGTGGTCCCGGTCCGTCCAGACCGAGAAGCCGTAGAACCAGCTCTCCAGATCGGTGTACGGGATCGAGTGCCGGGCGAACAGGTTCTCGCCGCAGATCCGCCAGCCGTCCGGGATCCGCCCGCCGATCCGGCTCTGCAGGGACTTCACCCAGGCGCGGGAGGGGTGGTGGGCGGAGTCCAGCGACCGGGCGTGCAGGCCGTCGCGGTAGAGGGTGGTGTTCTCCCCGTCGAGCTTCTCGGTGACGACGACCTCGGTGCCGGCCAGCGCGGTGAGGTCCCCGGTCCGTACGTCGTCCGCGGTCGCGCCCGGTGACCAGGGCAGATGCGGAGTCCGGGGGTAGTGCACGCGCATGTCCGGCTCCCGTGAACGTCAGTGATCCGCGGCCACTGTAGGAGCGGCCGCGGAGGGCGGGCCACCGAATAAGCGTCGGGACCGCCGAGGCGGCGTCTCCCGCCTGACCGGCGCCGCGGCCGAGGCACCCGCGGTGCAGGGCGTCGCGGTACGGGCCGAGGGGCAGCGCCTGCGCCGCCTCGGCGCGCGGCCGGGCCGGGGTGCCGAGGAAGTCCGTGCCCGGGTGCGTCCAACGCCCGGGCAGCGGGGCCGGTCCGCGGGCACCGGATGACAGCACGCTCCGGGGGCACGACCCTGGTGATGTGGACGACGGTACTGAGCGGGGTGCGGGGCGCGGGCTGCCGCCGACGGTTGGTGTGGAGGAGGAGTACTTCCTCGTGGACGCGCGCACCCGTGCCGTGGTGCCCGCCGGCCCGCGGCTGGCCACCCGGGCCGGTCAGGTGCTGGGCGAGCTGGTGTCCGGGGAGTTCACGGACTTCCAGGTCGAGGTCCGGACACCGCCGTGCGCCACGATGGACGGATTGTCCGAGTGGCTGACGAGGCTGCGTCGGGAGCTCGCCGCCTGCGCCGCGGCCGAGGACCAGAAGCTGTGCCCCAGCGCGACGCCCGTGCTCGGCGGCGGAGGCGCGGCGCCGGTCGGCGACCATCCCCGGTACCAGGACGGGGTGGAGCTGTTCCGGACGATGGTGGACGACCTCGTCGTCTGCGCCCTGCACGTCCACGTGTGCCTGCCCGATCGCGAGGTGGCGGCGCTGGTCGGCAACCACTTGCGGCCCTGGCTGCCGCTGCTGGTGGAGATGAGCGCCAACTCGCCCTTCCACGCCGGGCGGGACACCGGGTACGCGAGCTGGCGCTCGGTGCTGCGGCTGCGCTTCCCCTCCCTCGGGCCGCCTCCGTGGGTCGAGTCCTTCGACGACTACCGGCGCGTCGCGGCATCGATGGCGGAGGTCGGTGGGAGCTCGTTCGCCGAGCTGCCGTTCTGGGACACCCGACCCCACCCGAGCCTGCCGACGCTGGAGGTGCGGTGCATGGACGTCCCGGCCGAGACCGGCGACTCGGTCGCCCTCGCCGCCATCGTCCGAGGGCTGGTGGTCACCTCGGCCGGCCTGGTGGTGCGCGGCGATCCCGGCCCTCCGATGCGCGGTGAGGTGCTGCGGGGCGCGTACTGGTATGCCACCCGCGACGGCTGGCCGGGCCCGGGAGCGGACGCGCTGAGCGGGCGGGCGCTGCCGGCCCCGGAGCGGGCCGGGCGGCTGGTGGAACACATCGGCGCCGCGTTGGAGGACATGGGAGACCTGGAGCGGGTCACCGCCTTCGTCGAGCGGCTGGCCACCCGGGGCAGCGGTGCCCACCGCCAGCGTGCCGTGCAACGGACGGAAGGCCTGCCCGCCGTCGTGGACGACCTCGCGGACTGCATGCTCCGGTCCGGGCCTCCCTCCGTGCCCCGGGCTCCCGCCTGAGCCCGGGAGTCGATCGCCCGGGCGGCCCCGCGCTCGTCCGGACGGCGGATGCCACGCCGGTGCGGCCGCCCGGGGCATGCCAGCGTGGAAGCACGGCCTGCCAGGGACCGGGAAAAGGACCCGTGCCGGAGACCGGCCGGGAATGCTGGGAGCAGTCGATGGACGACACCGCGAACACCGCGAACACGACCGGCCGGACGGGCGGACTCCAGCCGACCGGGCAGGCCACGAGGATCCGCCGGGACGGTTATGCCCGACTGGGCGCCGCGGACCTGGGCATCGACGCCGGGGCCCTGGCGGCGGACTTCGCCGAGCTCGCCGCTGTCTACCGGGACCTGCCGCGGGATCCCTACGCGCGGGCGACCAACCGGTTCCGCCGCTACTCGCACGCCGTGTACCTGCCGTGGACCGGCGAGCTGTCCTACATCCCCGGCGCGCCTGACGAGGAGTTCGGCACCGTCACCGAGTACTGGCAGGACGAGCACAACCCGGAGTACCCGCGCGTGCTCCGGAGGCTGCCCGACATCCCGTCCGGCCTGCATGACAACCGGCTGCTCGACGCCCTGATCCACGCCGACCTGGGTCACGCCCTGTGGCTGGAGGACCTCCGGCGGGTGCCGGTCTACGTCGGCGTCCACCTGATCGCACTCGGGGTGCGCGACCGGGAGCAGATCGCGGTCTCCTCGCCCGACTGCCTTCACCAGGACGGCGGTTCGCCGGCCACCTTCACCTTCGCCCACCTGATCGGTCGCCGGAACGTCGAGGGCGGCGAGAACGTCATCGCCACGCCGGAGAGCGCTGGGCGGCGGCCCGACGCACTGGCGCCCGAGGCCGTCCATGCCCGCTTCGTCCTGACCGAGCCGCTGGACGGCTACGGCGTGCACGACTGCCGCGTCAGCCACTACGTCGGCCCGGTCCGCCTCGGCGATGACAGCAGCGAGGGCCGCCGCGACATCCTGATCATCGGCATCGCCCCCTACACCGCCGGGCTGTAGCCCGCGCGGACTCCGGCGGGCCGGAGGGTTGCGCCGGGCGGGGGCGGGCAGGCGCACGGTCGGCCGGAGCGCCCCGGCCGCGCAGAGGCGGTCGGCGGGGAGTGTATCGGCCGGGGCTGACCCCCCGGACGCACATCCGCAGGAGATCCACGGACAGGAGGAGACATGACCCAGCAGCACGGCAAGGTCCTGGCGATCGTGACGAACTACGGCGTCGAACAGGACGAACTGCTCGCCCCCGTAAGGCATCTGCGCGAGAACGGCATCCACGTCGACATCGCCGCCCCCGAACGGGGCGAGATCCGCACCCTGGTCGGGGACAAGGATCCCGGCGAGACGGTGACCGCGACACTCGCCCTCGAGGAGGTCGACGCCACCGGCTACGACCTGCTGCTCATCCCGGGTGGCACCGTCAACGCGGACACCCTCAGGCTCCAGCAGCCCGCCGTGGACGCGGTGCTCGCCTTCACCACCTCGGGGCGGCCGGTCGCAGCCATCTGCCACGGCCCCTGGCTGCTGGCTGAGGCCGGCGTCGGTCACGGCAAGCGCCTCACGTCCTACCCGTCCCTGCGCACTGACCTGGTCAACGCCGGTGCCACCTGGGTGGACGAGCCGCTGGTCACGGATGATGCCAATGACTGGCGGCTGGTGACCTCGCGCAACCCCGGCGACCTCGAACAGTTCCTGCGCGGCATCGACGCCGCGCTGCGCACCCGGGTCGAAGCGGCCGCCCGGCGCTGAGGTCCGGCTTCCGGGCGACCGGCGCGCCAGTGGGAGTGCCGGCGCCCGGAGGCTCGGCCGAGCGCCACGGTGAACTCTCCGGATAGCCAGACGGATACCTGGACGGATACCTGGACCGAACCGCCCGTGGAGAGCTGCCGAGGAGCCCTCCACGGGCGGTTCCGGCGCTCGGAGCTGAGTGGCGGAGGGGCCTGACGGCGCTTCAGGCCAGGAAGCCCCGCAGCAGGGCGGCCGTCGCGGCGAGGTGTTCCTCGGTGGCGCGTCGGGCGGCGTCGCCGTCGCCGGAGAGGATCGCCCGGACCATTGCCCGGTGCTGCTCGGCGGCGTGCTCGATGTTCCGGTCCAGCATGGGGATGGCGTTGAGCAGGTCGTTGAGGCGCATCCGGGCACCGGCGATGGCCGTGGCGAGGGTGGGAGAGCCGGTGAGCTCGCCGATGGCGAGGTGGAAGCGCGAGTCCAGCTGGCGGTACTGCTCGGCCGGGGCTCCTTCCAGATCGGTCAGCCGGCTCTCCAGGTGGGCCCGCTGGTCGGCGGAGAGGGGCCGGCGGGCGGCCGCCTCGGCGGCGCCGACCTCCAGCACCTGGCGGTAGGTCAGTGCGTCCTCCAGCGCGCCGCCGAGGTCGCGGGCGGCGCGGCGCAGGTCGGCGACGTCCGGCGCGGGCATCCGGTAGGTGACGAAGGTGCCGCCGTACCGGCCGCGCCGGGATTCGACGCAGCCGGCCTGCTGCAGGGTGCGGAGCGCCTCGCGCAGGGTCTCCCGGCTGACGCCGAGCCGGGTGGCGAGGTCGCGTTCGGCGGGCAGCCGGTCGCCGAGGCCGAAGACGCCGAGCTTGATGGCCTGGAGCAGCTTCTCGACGGTCTCCTCGAAGGCGTTGCCGTTCCGGACCGGGCGGAAGATCGCCCCGGCCTGCCAGTCGAGCCGTGCTCGCTCACGGGTTTCGTCCACGTCCACGTCGGAATCGTACCTACGAACGGGTTTCCGGGACTCGTTCCCTTCCCGCCCTTGACGCGACACCGGCTCAGCCGGAACGATGCTGCTCACCCACCCCAATGGACTGATTCCAGACCATTGAAGAGCCGTCCGACCGTCGAACCCGTCGGGGCGACCGTGCCACGCCGCCGTGGCCGCGTGCTCCCCGGCACACCCTCAATCCCCCAGGGGTGCCCATGACCGACGCACGCTCACCCGACCACCCTGCCCCCGAAATGTTTCCGGAGCACACCGCCCCCGTCTCCGCCGACGAACAGCGGCTCCGCGAGCTGGGCTACACCCAGGAACTGGCCCGCTCGATGTCGGGCTTCTCCAACTTCGCCGTCTCCTTCTCCATCGTCTCCATCCTCTCCGGCTGCCTGACCCTGTACGGAACGGGGATGAAGACCGGGGGCCCGGCCCTGATCGTCTGGGGCTGGCCGGTGGTCGGCCTGCTCACGCTCTGCGTCGGCCTGGCGATGGCCGAGATCTGTTCCAGCTACCCGACGGCCGGGGGCCTCTACTACTGGTCCGCCAAGCTGACCCGCAGCCGCGGCCCGGCCTGGAGCTGGTTCACCGGCTGGTTCAACTTCCTCGGCCAGGTCGCCGTGACCGCCAGCGTGGACTACGGCGCCGCCTTCTTCACCAACGCGTTCCTCACCCTCCGCTTCGGCGTCGAGGCCAGCCCCGCGCACACCATGGAGATCTTCGCCGTCATCCTGCTGGTGCACGGCCTGCTCAACACCTTCGGGGTACGCCTGGTCGCGGTCCTCAACAGCGTGTCCGTGTGGTGGCACCTGGTCGGCGTCGCGATCATCGTCGGCGCGCTGGCCGTCCTGCCCGACCGGCACGCCTCCGTGTCCTTCGTCCTCACCGAGTTCGTCAACCAGACCGGCTTCCACAACCAGTTCTACGTCGCCCTGCTCGGCCTGCTGATGGCCCAGTACACCCTGACCGGCTACGACGCCTCCGCGCACATGACCGAGGAGACCCGCGACGCCGCCCGCTCCGGACCGCGCGGCATCGTCAACGCCATCACCGTCTCCCTGGTGGCGGGCTGGATCCTGCTGCTCGGCATCACCTTCGCGATCCGCGACTACGACGGCGCGCTCAACAGCGACACCGACGTGCCGCCCGCGCAGATCTTCATCGACGCGATCGGCGCCGGCGGCGCCCAACTGCTGCTGCTCATCGTCATCGGCGCCCAGTTCTTCTGCGGCATGGCCTCGGTGACCGCCAACTCCCGCATGATCTACGCCTTCTCCCGGGACGGCGCGCTGCCCGGCTCCCGCCTCTGGCACCGCATCGACCCGCGCACCCAGACCCCCACCAACGCCGTCTGGCTGGCCACCGGGGGCGCGCTGCTGCTCGGGCTGCCCGCGCTCTGGAACAGCACCGCCTACACCGCCGTGACGTCGATCTCCGTCATCGGCCTCTACATCTCCTACGTCATCCCGGTGTACCTGCGGCTGCGCCAGGGCGGGGACTTCGCGCGCGGCCCCTGGCACCTGGGCCGGTGGAGCCGACCGATCGGCGTGATCGCGGTCGCCTGGACCGCCGTCATCACCGTCCTGTTCATGCTCCCGACCACGAGCCCGATCACCGCCGAGAGCTTCAACTACACCCCCGTCGCCGTGGCCGTCGTGGTCGGCTTCGCCGGCCTGTGGTGGCTGCTCTCCGCCCGGCACTGGTTCACCGGGCCCCACGTCCACGGCACGCCGCCCGAGCCCGACGCCCGGGACACCGAACTGGAGATCCGATGACCACCCCCCGGCTCACCCTCGACGAACTGCGCACCCGCGTCGCCGACGGGTCCGTCGACACCGTCGTGCTGGCCATGACCGACATGCAGGGGCGCCTCCAGGGCAAGCGCGTCGCCGCCGAGTACTTCCTCGACGACGTCGTGCCCGGCGCCGCCGAAGGCTGCGGCTACCTGCTGGCCGTCGACGTCGACATGAACACCGTCGACGGGTACGAGATCTCCTCCTGGGAGAACGGCTACGGCGACCTGACGCTGCGCCCCGACCTCGCCACCCTGCGGTCCGTCCCCTGGCACCCCGCCACCGTCATGGTCCAGTGCGACGTCGTCCACCACGACGGCACCCCGGTCGCCGTCTCCCCACGGCAGATCCTGCGCCGGCAGCTGGACCGGCTGGCCGGATACGGCTGGCAGGCCCAGGCCGCCACCGAGCTGGAGTTCATCGTCTTCCGGGACAGCTACGAACAGGCCTGGGACAAGGACTACACCCGGCTCACCCCCGCCAACCAGTACAACGTGGACTACTCCATCCTGGGCACCGGCCGGATCGAGCCCCTGCTGCGCCGGCTCCGCAACGGCATGGCCGGCGCCGGCCTCACCGTCGAGTCCGCCAAGGGCGAATGCAACCTCGGCCAGCACGAGATCGCCTTCAAGTACGCGGACGCCCTCACCACCTGCGACAACCACGCCGTCTACAAGACCGGCGCCAAGGAGATCGCCGCCCAGGAGGGCTGCAGCCTCACGTTCATGGCGAAGTACGACGAACGCGAGGGCAACTCCTGCCACATCCACCTGAGCCTGCGCGACGACCAGGGCAGCCCGGTGTTCGCCGGCGACCGGCCGCACGGCTTCTCCCGCACCATGGAGCACTTCCTCGCCGGACAGCTCGCCTGCCTGGCCGACTTCGCCCTGCTGTTCGCGCCCACCGTCAACTCCTACAAGCGCTACGTGCCCGGCAGCTTCGCGCCCACCGCCATCGCCTGGGGCCGCGACAACCGCACCTGCGCGCTGCGGGTGGTCGGCCACGGCCCGTCGCTGCGCTTCGAGAACCGCGTCCCCGGCGGCGACGTCAACCCGTACCTGGCGGTCGCCGCCCTGATCGCGGCCGGACTGCACGGCGTCGAGCAACGCCTCGAACTCGAACCGGAGTTCACCGGCAACGCGTACGCCTCCACCGCTCCCCGGGTGCCCGCCGACCTGCGTGACGCGGTCGACGCCTTCGAACGCAGCGCCGTCGCCACCGAGGCCTTCGGCAAGGACGTCGTCCGCCACTACACCCACGCCGGACGCACCGAACTCGCCTCCTACCAGCGGGCGGTGACCGACTGGGAGCGGCGCTGCGGATTCGAGCGGCTGTGAGCCGCGACGACCGCCGGCGGCCACTGATCGGCATCAGCAGCTATCAGGACGACGCCGCCTGGTCCGTCTGGAACCAGCGGGCCTCCCTCGTGCCCCAGACGTACGTCGACGCCGTCGCGCGCGCGGGCGGCACCCCGGTGCTGCTGCCACCGCAACCCGGCGGCACCGACCACCTCGTCGACGTGCTGGACGGGCTCGTCCTCGCCGGCGGACCGGACATCGACCCGGCCCGGTACGCGGCGACCGCCGATCCGCGCACCGGCCCGCCCCACCACGCCCGCGACGACTGGGAGAGCCGGCTGCTCGCAGCCGGCCTGGCCCGCGACCTGCCGGTGCTCGGCGTCTGCCGCGGCATGCAGCTGCTCAACGTCGAACTCGGCGGCACCCTCCGCCAGCACCTGCCCGACGGGAGCCACCAGAGCGTCCCCGCCCGCTTCGTCCGCCACCGGATCGGCGTGGTGGACGGCAGCCGGCTCGCCGCCGTCCTCGGGCCGACCGCCGAAGTCTCCTGCTACCACCACCAGGCCGTCGACCGGCTCGGCACCGGCCTGCGGGCCACCGCCTGGGGCGAAGACGGCACCGTCGAGGCACTCGAACTGGCCGGCCGGCGCTTCGTGGTGGGCGTCCAGTGGCACCCCGAGACCGACCCCGACGACCCGCGCCTCTTCCAAGCCCTGCTCACCGCGAGCCGGACCACCTCCACGCACAGGGAGACAGCTCCATGACCGAACCGGACCTCCTCGAGGTCGTCAACCCCGCCACCGAGGAGGTGATCACCACCATCGAACTGGCCGGCCTCGCCGAGACCGATGCCGCCGTCGCCCGCGCCCGGGCCGCCTTCGACACCTGGCGCCGGGTGGCCCCCGCCGACCGGGCCCGGCTGCTGCGCTCCTTCGCCGCCGCCGTCGACGCCGACCGCGAACACCTCGCCGCACTGGAGGTCGCCAACGCCGGCCACACCATCGGCAACGCCCGTTGGGAGGCGGGCAACGCGCGGGACGTCATCGAGTACTACGCCGCCGCGCCCGAGCGGCTGTTCGGCCGGCAGATCCCCGTCGCCGGGGGCATCGACGTCACCTTCCAGGAACCGATCGGCGTGGTCGGCGTCATCGTGCCCTGGAACTTCCCGATGCCGATCGCCGCCTGGGCCCTGGCCCCGGCGCTCGCCGCCGGCAACACCGTCCTCGTCAAACCGGCCGAACTCACCCCGCTCACCGCCCTGCGCCTGGCCGAGCTCGCCCTGGAGGCCGGGATCCCCGAAGGCGTGCTGCAGGTCCTGCCCGGCCGCGGCCCGGTCGTCGGACAGCGCTTCGTCACCCACCCCGACGTGCGCAAGGTCGTGTTCACCGGCTCCACCCGGGTCGGCAAGGAGATCATGGCGGGCTGCGCCGCCCAGGTGAAGCCCGTCACCCTCGAACTCGGCGGCAAGAGCGCCAACATCGTCTTCGCCGACGCGGACCTCGCCAAGGCCGCCGCGACCGCGCCCTACGCCGTCTTCGACAACGCCGGCCAGGACTGCTGCGCCCGCTCCCGGATCCTGGTCGAAGCCTCCGCCTTCGAGGACTTCCTGGCGCTCCTGGAGCCGGCCGTGCGCGGCGTGCGGGTCGGCGACCCGACCGACGAGAAGACCGAGATGGGCCCGTTGATCTCGGCCGCCCACCGGGCCCGGGTGTCCTCCTACGTCCCGGACGGCGCGGCCGTCGCCATCCGCGGCAGCGCCCCCGAGGGGCCCGGCTTCTGGTACCCGCCGACCGTGCTCGCGCCCGTGCGGCACGACGACCGCGCCTTCACCGAGGAGATCTTCGGCCCGGTCGTCACGGTCGTCCCGTTCCGCGACGAGGAGGACGCCCTGCGCATCGCCAACGCCACCGAGTACGGGCTGTCCGGCTCCATCTGGACCAGGGACCTCGGGCGGGCCCTGCGGGTCTCACGGGGCGTCGAGGCCGGCAACCTCTCCGTCAACTCGCACTCCTCGGTGCGCTACACCACGCCCTTCGGCGGATTCAAGCAGTCCGGCCTCGGCCGCGAGCTCGGCCCGGACGCCCTCGACGCCTTCACCCAGACCAAGAACGTCTTCATCTCCACGGAGGAATGATCAGCATGACCCAGCGACTCGACGGCCGCGTGGCCGTCATCACCGGCGCGGGCAGCGGCATCGGCCTGGCGACCGCCCGCCGCTTCGCCGCCGAGGGGGCGAAGGTGGTCTGCGTCGACCTCGACGCCGAGACCGGCGCCAAGGCCGCGAACGAGGTCGGCGGCCTGTTCATCCAGGCCGACGTCACCGACGAGGACGCGGTGCGCGACCTCTTCCAGCGGGCCGTCGACGAGTACGGCCGGCTCGACATCACCTTCAACAACGCGGGTATCTCCCCGCCGGACGACGACTCCATCCTCACCACCGGACTGGACGCCTGGAAGCGGGTCCAGGAGGTCAACCTGACCAGCGTCTACCTGTGCTGCAAGTACGCGATCCCGCACATGCAGCGCCAGGGCAAGGGCTCGATCATCAACACCGCGTCGTTCGTCGCCGTGATGGGGGCCGCCACCTCGCAGATCTCCTACAGCGCCTCCAAGGGCGGCGTGCTGGCCATGTCCCGCGAACTGGGTGTGCAGTTCGCCCGCGAGGGCATCCGGGTCAACGCGCTCTGCCCCGGCCCGGTGAACACCCCGCTGCTGCAGGAACTGTTCGCCAAGGACCCGGAGCGGGCCGCCCGCCGGCTGGTCCACATCCCGCTCGGCCGCTTCGCCGAGCCCGAGGAGATCGCCGCGGCGGTGGCGTTCCTCGCCTCCGACGACTCGTCCTTCATGACCGCCAACACCTTCCTCGTCGACGGCGGCATCTCCGGCGCCTACGTGACGCCGCAGTAGGCGAGCGCGCGCCGCCCCCGGCCGCCCCCGCCCGCTACCGGCCGGGGGCGGCCGTCGGCGGGGTGTCCAGCACCCGGAAGGAGATGCCCGCAGCGATCAGCCGGTCGATCAGCGGCCGCCCCATCGCCACCGCCGTGGTCAGCTGCCCCGCCACCGGCGGCAGGTCGTCGTAGGCCAGGCAGAGCGCCGACTCGGCCAGCATCTTCGCGGTCTCCTGGTAGCCGGGATCGCCCCCGGACACCTCGGTGAGAACCGTCCGCCCGTCCTGCGCCCGGGCCACGAACCGGACGGCGAACCACGAACGCGCCCGCTGCTCCGCACTCGGCCCGTCACCGGGCCTGCGCAGCCGCCCCAACGCCCGGCGCAGAACCGGCAGTTGCGCGGCGAGGGCGATCGCCGCCACCGCGGCGACACCGCCGAGCGCGATCGGCAGCCGTCGCACCGCCGCGTAGTGCGCGTAGCCGAAGTCCGGGCCGTACTCGTCCAGTGCGGCGGCCGAGCGGGCGACCACCTGCGGATCGATCGAGGGCATCGGTACCGCCCAGGCCCGGGCCGCCCGCGAGCGGTGCGGCCGGCCGGCCGGGGTGCGGACCAGCCGGCCCTTCGGCCGGGGCTCCGCCGCGCGGCGCGCCCGGGCGGCCCGGGCCATCGCCCGCGGTCGGGAGAAGGCCGTCATCGCCGAGGCGAAGGTGCCGCCGGAGACGGTGCCGCCGGCGCGGACGAAGCCCTCGACCGAGACCTCGGCCACCGGGCCTCCGCGGCGCAGCAACTCCTCGACGGTGAACAGCACGCCCAGGTCGTGCGGCACCGAGTCGAAGCCGCAGGCGTGCACCAGCCGGGCACCGGTGGCCACCGCCCGCTCGTGGTGCCGCAGGTACATCCGGTCGACGAACTCCGGCTCGCCGGTGAGGTCCACGTAGTCGGTGCCGCTGTCCGCGCAGGCGGCCACCAGCGGCTCGCCGTGCCGCAGGTACGGGCCGACGGTGGAGGCCACCACCCGGGCCCCGGCGGCCACGGCGCGCAGCGCTTCGCGGTCCGCGGCGTCCGCGATCAGCAGGGGGAGGTCGGCGCAGCGCGGGTCGATCCGGGCCAGCTTCGTCCGGACGGCGGCGAGCCTGCCCTCGTCGCGTCCGGCGAGGGCCCAGCGGCAGCCCTCGGGCACGGTTCTGGCCAGGTACTCGGCGGTGAGCCCGCCGGTGAACCCGGTGGCACCGAACAGGACGAGGTCGTACGGGCGCGGCTCGGCCATCAACAGTCCCTACTCGCGGGTAATCGACTGCGCCACGGTAGGAGCCGGTCGGGGCACTGTCAACGGCTCGGCCCTCGGCCCTCGGCCCTCGGCGCCCGTGCGGGCGGGCGGGACGGAACGGCCGGTTCGCGCGGGTGGAGTGGGTGGCCGGAAACGGGGCAGTAGCGTTACGTCGATATGACAAGTACGCTGCGTGTCGTTGGTTGGACACCATGCGGGCCTGGTCGTCACTCCGTGGGGGGAGTCGCGCCCAGGCCCGGTCGCCGGCCATGGTCCCGGTTGGGCTCGTGGGGGAGCTTCAGCCGGGGCCCTCGGCGGGCTGAGTCCTTTATGCCCGGCCGAACGGCGTTTCAGTCATGACGAACCGTCAGAGTTTCGACGGTGCCCGGTTCGTTCCGCTCCGCCCCCGGATGACGGGGCCGGTCGGCCGACCTCAACGCTGTCATCCAGTCCGCGGGATCGAGCCGCTGGACGCTCCGGTCACCGGGCGACCCGGCAGCCGAGGTCTCCACCCTGAGCGGCGAGGCCCTGTACCTCCCGCCCGGCTACCGGTCCAGCGCCGTCCCCCGCGCCGGCGGCCGGCGGCCCGCAGGACTGAGCCCGCAGCACCGGAGGCGGCTCACGAGGTGGCGAGGGCCCGCTCGCACTCGCGGCACCGCCGGTCGGCCAGGTCGGGCGGGTACCAGGGTTCGCCGGGGCGGGAGGGGGAGTAGTGGCTGTGCTCCATGGAGCGGGTGTCGCGCCGGCACAGCGTGGTGGGCTGGGGGTCTTCGGGGATGTCCGGATCGGCGCCGGCGGCGTGGACGGCCAGCACCCCCGGTCCCACGCCTTCGGCGCCGAGGACCTGCTCGGGCTCCAGCTCGAACAGCACGATGATCGAGGCCATGTCTTCGACGGTGCGCCGGGACGGGCCGCTCCGCACGTCGGGCCGGTCATGCGTGGGAGGTCGTGCGCGGAAGGGGTGCGCGCGGGGGTGCGGGCGGCCGCCGGCGCGGGGCGTCAGCCGGTGATCGGCCTGAGTGCGGCGGCCATCGTCGCCGCCATGGTCGAGGTGCCGTTGTAGGAGCCGACGGTGGCGTCGCCCAGGGCGTTGACGATGTCGTCCCCGGCGACCTGGTTGCCGTCGCCGACGATCACGGTCCCGTAGTTGCCGCCCGTGGCCTGGGCGGCGTCCATGGCTCCGGCGGCCACCCCGGTGGAGCCGTTGTGGGAGCCGACGGTGGCGTCGTGGCCGGCGTTGATGATGTCGTAGCCGGCGACCTGGTTGCCGTCGCCGACGATGACCGTCCCGTGGTTGCCGCCGGAGACGACCTCGGCGCTCGCGGCGGTCGGTACGGCGGCGAGGCCGGCGGCGGCGAGCAGGGTGAGCGTCCGGGTGATGCGTCGGTTCATGGGGGATTCTCCGCTTCTGTCAGGTATCGCCCTGTCCGGGCGAAGGCGACAGTAGGCGCGGCCCGCCCGGTGGCGGGCGATGGTCCGCCGCCCGTGGCGTGTCGGACGGGGCCGCCGGGGGCCGGTCGGGTCAATCCGGGCGGGCGCCGCGGCGTCCCGGTCAGAGCTGGGCGGTGAGGGCGGCCAGCAGGGCCGCGAGGCCGACGGTCAGCCAGGCCACGTAGTCCCCGAGGAGGCCGGAGTGCAGGCGGCGCAGCGGGAGGGTGACGGCGCGGTGGAGGCCGCCGGTGCCGCGCCGTGGGTCGCGGCGGACTGCGGCGGTGGCGAAGGCGACGGCGAGCAGGGCGGAGAGCAGGCCGAGTCCGACCCCGGAGGCGGTCCACCAGGCGTCGGGTGCGGCGGCGGTGCGCCCGGTCGTCCCCCGGAGGGTTTCGGCGAGGTAGGCGTCGCGGTCGGTGAAGGCGCCGGCCCCGGCGGCGAGGGCCCGGCCGACGCCCGGCAGGACGCCGACGGCCAGGCAGCCGGCCAGCAGCAGCCCGGGCACTACGACCATCGGCGGGGGCAGCCGGCGGCCTGGGCCGCGGATCTCGGGTTCCTCGCCCTCGCCGGTGGTGGCGGCCACCTCGGGGTGCTCCTCCGGCGGCGCGCCGACGCCGCCGAAGACCCGCAGGGCGGCCCGGAGGACCGCGCCGCCGGTGAGGGCCGAGACCAGGACGAACACGGCGGGCAGCCAGGCCAGGCGGTGTCCGGCGGCCTCCTCGGCGACGGCCTTGCCGAGCCCGGTGCCGAACGGCGGCAGCCCGGCCAGCGCGAGCGCGCCGAGCGCGAACAGCAGCCCGGTGGAGCGCAGTTCGCGGGCCCGGCCGTGCAGCCCGTGCTCGTCCACCGAGCCGTACCGGTCGAGGAGGACTCCGGTGAGCCCGAACAGGGCGGCCTTGGCGCCCGCGTGGCCGGCCACGTACACCGCGGTGCCGGCGAGCCCGGCCGGGGTGAGCAGGGCCGCCCCGATCAGGAACAGTCCGATGTGCCCGACGGTGGAGAACGCCAGCATCCGCTTCAGGTGCCGTTGCTGCCAGCACATCACGGCGCCGACCAGGGCCGTCAGCACGCCGACCGCCAGCAGGGTGTCCCGGACGACGGCGTCCGGCAGGCCGCCCGGGCCGGCGAAGACCACCCGGTGGATCCGGGCCACGCCGTACACGCCGAGTTCGACCATCACCCCGGACAGCAGCATGCACACCGGGCTCGGGGCGACGGCGTGCGCGTCCGGCAGCCAGAAGTGGAAGGGCGCCGCCGCGGCCTTCACCAGCGGCCCGGCCAGGACCAGGACGAAGGCGAGCACCAGCAGGGCGTCCGGGCCGTGGCCGGGGGCGGCGAGCCGGTCGAGTGCGCTGCCGATCTGGGCGAGGCCGAGCTCGCCCGTCCTGGCGTAGAGCAGGCCGATGCCGAGCAGGGACAGGTAGGCGGCGGCCGAGTTGACGAGGCCGAAGGCGAGCGCGCCCTGCAGCGGGCGCGGGTCCTCGATCCGGTAGCCGGTCAGCGCGTAGGCGACGGCGCCCATCAGCTCGAAGAAGACGAAGGCGTCGAAGAGGTCGCCGGTGAGCGCGAATCCGCACATCCCGGCTTCGAAGAGCAGCAGCAGCGCGGGGAACACGCCGCGGTGCCCGCCGGAGGGCTCGTCGAAGTACCGCCAGGCGTAGCAGAGCACGGCCAGCACCAGGACGGCGGCGAGCAGGGCCAGGCCGCTGCCGAGGCGGTCGGCGACCAGGACGATGCCGACGCTGTGCCCGCCGTGCGGGCCCCAGCCGCCGAGCCAGGACACCGCCCGGCCGTCCGGGGCGGTCCGCGCCCACAGCAGGGCGAGGCAGCCGACGTCGGCGGCGGCCAGGGCGGTGGCGAGCGCGTCACGGGCGGGGCGGGGCAGCCACCGGCCGGTGACGGCGAGGAGGGCTGCGCCGAGCAGGGGGACGGCGACGGCCAGGGGCAGCAGGTCGGCGGTGTTCACGCGGGCGTCACCCCCGCAGCCCGGTCAGTCGCTCCGGGTCCACCGTGCCGTGCCGTTTGCGCAGTTGGACGACCAGGGAGAGGAGCAGCGCGGTGACGGTGGCGCCGACGACGATGTCGGTGAGCGTGAGGGCCTGGACCACCGGGTCCACGACCGGGGCGTCGGTCGGCAGGTCCGAGTAGACCGGCGCGGTCGCGCCGCGCCGGTAGCCGACGGCGAGCAGCAGCACGTACGTCGAGGCCTGCGCGACGGCCAGGCAGCCGACCGCCTGCACCAGGTTGCGGCTGGTGACCAGGCCGTACAGGCCGGCGAGCAGGATCCACCCGGCGACCAGGTAGGGCAGCAGGCTCATCGCGTCCCCCCGCCGGGGACGACCTCGACGGCCTGGTCCAGGAAGTGCGCGAGCAGCACCACCACGCCGGAGGCGACCTCCACCCCGACGGCGGCGTTGACCACCACCACCAGCCCGCTGGAGGAGAGCTGGTTGAAGGTGCCGAGCGGCAGGGTGTTGGCCAGGTAGCCGGCGCCCTCGGCGAGCCCGATCAGGCCGAGGGCGGCGAAGGCGCCGGCGGCGAGGGCGTCCGCGACGTCGAGGACGGCCAGCGGCCGGATCCGCTTGAGCACCAGGTAGTCGGCGGCGACGTACGCGAGGTGCAGCGCGGTCGCCAGCACCACGCCGCCCTGGAAGCCGCCGCCGGGGCTCAACGCGCCGTGCGCGACGAGGTATCCGCCGGTCAGCAGGGTGACGGGCAGCAGGGTGGCGCCGAACAGCCGGGTGGTGGGCAGCACGGGCTCGGCGGCGGGGCGGCGCTTGTGCTCGTCCCGGGCCAGGCGCAGCAGCATGCCCGCGCCGAGGACGGAGGCGAACAGGATCGACTCCTCGCCGAGGGTGTCGAAGGCCCGCTGGTCGAAGTTGACGGACGAGACGATGTTGGCGGTGCGTCGGGCCAGGCCGGCGGCCACCGCCCGGTCGCCGTACGGGTGCCGGCCGCCGCCGAAGCCGGGCAGCTGGTCCGCGGCGGCGATCAGGGCGGCGGCGAGGACGGTGGCGGCGGTCAGGAAGAGGCCGAGGCGGGCGGTCCGGCTCACTCGGGGCGGTCCGGGCGGTCGTCGGAGTGCTCGTCGCGGCGCACCCGGCGGACGGTCAAGAGGATGAGCAGCGGGGTGAGCGCGCTGCCGACGCCGAGTTGGGAGAGCGCGACGTCGGGTGCCTGGAGCACGGTGAAGAGCAGGGCGAGGCAGAGCCCGAGCACCGCGAGGACGGCGGCCTGCCGGACCGGGTCGCGGGTGAGCGCGGCGGTGGTCGCGGTGATCCCGGTGAGCAGCAGGGCGATGACGATCAGGGCGTCGGTCACCGGTCGGCCTCCCGTGCGGCGTCGACGCGGACAGTGGCGCGGGCCACGGCCATCGTGGTGACGGTGCCGCCGGCCGCCAGCAGCAGACCGATCACCAGCAGCTTGACGGCGGCCCGGCCGGGCCCGGTGTCCACGGCGAGGGCAAGCGCCACCAGTGGCGCACCGAGCGCGGCGGCGGGGGACAGGGCGTGCAGCCGCAGATAGGGGCCGGGCAGGACGGCGAGCGCGACGGCGGCGAGCAGCAGGGCCGCCGTTCCCGCGCACAGCAGGGCCAGGGCCACGGTGTGACGCCCCATCAGCGTTCCTCTCCGGCCAGGAAGCGGGTGAACACCAGCGTCCCGGCGGGCGCGAGGACGGTGAGGTCGAGCGCCAGGTCGGTGTACGAGGTGCGGCTGAACCCCTGGGCGAGCAGCAGCAGGACGACGGAGGTCACGGTCGCGGCGAGGTTCAACCCGGCCAGCCGGTACTGCGGTTCGCCGCGCAGGGCGAGCAGCAGGCAGGGGCAGAGCCCGCCGGCGGCGAGCAGCGCGGCGGCCAGCAGCCAGGCGTTCACCGCCCGGACCCCGTCAACGTCCGTTCCAGTGAGGAGGCTTCACGGCCGAGCGTGTGCACGGTCAGAACGCCGTCGGCGTCCGCCACGGCGTACGCGCCGGGGGTCGCGGACAGCAGCGCCGCGGCCCAGGCCGGGCCGGTGCCGGGCGCCAGGCGCACGGTGCGGAAGCCGGCGGCCCGGCGGCGGCCGGGCGAGCACACGGCGAGCACCAGCCGGCCGGTGTCGGCGAGCAGCGTCCACGGGAACGCCCACAGCGCCCGGGCCAGTCGGGCCGGACCGCCGAACGCGGCGCCGGAGGCGCGCCGGACGGTGAGGGCGCCCGCCGCGCCGAGGGCCGCGACGCCACCGCCGACCGCCACCTCCAGCGGCGTCACCGAGCTGATCAGCACGGTGTTCAGTAGGAGCAACAGCCCCCACCAGAGCAGGAGTTCGCCCGCCGTTCGCATCGCACCACTCCCGGGTCGGCCACAAGGAGCCCCCCACTGCGGAGGGCGGCCCCAGGTGTACCGTCCGATCGGCGGAGGCGTCGCACACGCAACGCCGGTGTGGCCGCGATCCGTTCGGGGGACCACCCGTTCGCGTGAGCGTGGGGCGCAACCCTCAGATCATCGGCCCGGTCGTCTCGGCCCCTCCGGTCGTCGGAAACCTCGGAAACGCCGGAAGCATCGGAAACGTCGGACACCAGGACCCGGCGCCGGCCGTCACCGCCGCCGCCCGAGCGCACCGGCGGCGGCGCCGAGCAGCACCGCCCCGCCCGCGGCGAGCAGGCCGTGGTGCTGGGAGGCCCACAGCTGGGCGCTGCGCTCGCGGGCCTCCGCGTCGAAGCGGCCGTGGGCGCCGTGGTCCTCGGTGGCGTCGCGGGGGGCCCAGAGGTTGGACCGTTCGTCGGCCGACCGCGGCCCGTCCTCCTGCTGGGCGGCGATGCCGTTGCGGGCGAGGTATCGGTCGAGCAGGCCGGGCGCGATCGCGTTGGCGATCAGCGTGGCGGCGGTGCTGCTGCCCACCCAGTACTCGCGGCGCCCGGGGTGGTCGGCGGCGTAGCGGACGGCGCGGGCCGCCAGCTCGGGCTGGTGGACGGGCGGGACGGGCCGGGCGCGGCCGCGCAGCCGGTTGAGCACCCAGTCGAACTGCGGGGTGTTGACCGCCGGCAGCTGCACCATGGTCACCCGGACGCCCGATCCGGAGGCGAGCAGTTCGCAGCGCAGCGCCTCGTGCCAGCCCTGGATGGCGTGCTTGGCGCCGCTGTAGGCCGTCTGCAGCGGAATGCCCCGGTAGGCGATGGCCGAGCCGACCTGGACGATGGTGCCCCGGTCGCGCGGCAGCATCCGGCGCAGCGCGGCCCGGGTGGCGTTGACGTACCCCAGGTAGGTGACCTCGGTGACCCTGCGGAACTCCTCCGGGTCGATCTCGGTGAAGGGCGCGAACACCGAGGCGAAGGCGTCGTTCACCCAGACGTCGATCGGCCCGAACTCCTCCTCGGCGCGGGCGGCGGCCGCCTCGCAGGCCGCCGGGTCGGACACGTCCGCCTGGATCGTGCGGACCGGCGAGCCCGCCATCTCGGCCTCGGCGGAGGCCGCGCGCAGCCCGGCGGTGCCGCGGGCGACCAGCACGAGCCGGTCGCCGCCGGTGGCGAAGGCGCGGACGCAGGCGCGGCCGACGCCGGCGGTGGCACCGGTGATGACCACGGTGCGGGGCTTCGAACGGGTGCGGAACCTCATGGCAGGCGTCATGGCGGACGTCTTGCCGGGCGGCGGGCGATGAAACGTCCCGGCGCGACCGCCCCGGCGATCCCGGCCGCGCCGCCCAGGCAACCCGGGCCGCGCCGCCAGGGGCCCCGGGAACTTTCCCCTCCGCCGGGTGGTTTCCGGCCCCGCGGAGCGGTTAGCCGCGCTGCGGGGGTCCGTGGGCGTGAAGGAGGAGCACCGTGTCACCGAAGGTTTCCGACCACATCCTGGAACGGCTGCGTGCCTGGGAGGTCGAGTACGTCTTCGGCTACCCCGGCGACGGCATCAACGGGCTGCTCGCGGCCTGGGGCCGAGCCGACAACCACCCGGTCTTCGTCCAGGCGCGGCACGAGGAGATGGCCGCGTTCGAGGCCGTCGGCTACGCCAAGTTCTCCGGCCGCACCGGGGTGTGCGCGGCGACCTCGGGACCGGGCGCGATCCACCTGCTCAACGGGCTGTACGACGCCAAGCTCGACCACGTCCCCGTCGTGGCGATCGTCGGCCAGACCGACCGCAGCGCCATGGGCGGCTCCTACCAGCAGGAAGTCGACCTCCTCAGCCTCTACAAGGACGTCGCCGCCGAGTACTGCCAGATGGTGACGGTGCCCGAGCAGCTGCCGAACGTCCTGGACCGGGCGATGCGCACCGCGACCGCCCGCCGCACCGTGACCGCCGTCATCGTGCCCGCCGACGTCCAGGAGCTCGACTACAGCCCTCCGGAGCACGCCTTCAAGATGGTGCCCTCCAGCCTGGGCGCACCGCAGTGGACCGTGACGCCCGAGGAGGGCGAGCTGCGCCGGGCCGCCGAGGTGATCAACGCGGGCGGCAAGGTCGCCATGCTCGTCGGCCAGGGCGCCCGGCACGCCCGCCGGCAGGTCGAGCAGGTCGCCGAACTGCTCGGCGCCGGAGTCGCCAAGGCGCTGCTCGGCAAGGACGCGCTGCCGGACACCCTGCCGTACGTCACCGGGTCGATCGGCCTGCTCGGCACCCGCCCCTCGTACGAGCTGATGCGCGACTGCGACACCCTGCTGACCATCGGATCCAGCTTCCCGTACACCCAGTTCCTGCCCGACTTCGGGCAGGCCAGGGGCGTGCAGATCGACCTCGACCCGTTCATGGTCGGGCTGCGCTACCCGTACGAGGTCAACCTCGTCGGCGACGCCGCCCGCACGCTGGACGCCCTGCTGCCGCTGCTGGCCCGCAAGGAGGACCGCAGCTGGCAGCGCACCGTGTGCGACAACGTCGAACGCTGGCGCGAGGTGATGGAGCGGCGGGCCGCCGTCGAGGCCGACCCGATCAACCCCGAGTACGCCGTCCACGCGCTCGACCACCTGCTGCCCGACAACGCCATGGTCACCGCGGACTCCGGCTCGGCCGCCAACTGGTACGCCCGCCACCTGCGCTTCCGCGGCGCCATGCGCGGCTCGCTGTCCGGCACCCTGGCCACCATGGGCCCCGGCGTGCCGTACGCGATCGGCGCCAAGTTCGCCCACCCCGACCGGCCCGCGATCGCGATCGTCGGCGACGGCGCCATGCAGATGAACGGGCTCGCCGAGCTGATCACCATCGCCAAGTACTGGCGCCGGTGGGACGACCCGCGCCTGGTCGTCGCGGTGCTCAACAACCGCGACCTCAATCAGGTCACCTGGGAGATGCGGGCGATGCAGGGCGCACCCGCCTTCCTGCCCTCGCAGGAACTGCCGGACGTCGACTACGCCGGCTTCGCCCGGTCCCTCGGCCTGGCCGCCGAGAGCGCCGTCGAGCCGGGCCAGGTCTCCGACGGCTGGCAGCACGCCCTGGCCGCCGACCGCCCGTTCGTCCTGGAGCTGCGCACCGACCCCGCCGTCCCGCCCATCCCGCCGCACGCCACCTGGGACCAGATCCAGGCCGCGACCGAGTCCGTCCTGCGCGGCGACAGCGACCGCGCCGCGATGGTCCGCCAGGGGCTGCGGGCCAAGCTCCAGGAACTGCTGCCCTCGTTCGGAGGCCGGCATGGCCATCACTGACCTGCCCCGGCGCGGCATCGGCCTCGCGCTGCGCAACGTGCGCACCGGCCGCTTCCAGCGCTCGCTCGCGCTGGCGACCGCGGCCGGCTCGGTGGTCACCGCCGCCGAGATCTACCTGGAGCACGACCGGGCCGGCTTCGGCAACCGGGTCATGTGGTGGCCGGTCTGGCTGGGCCCGGTCGGCGCGGCGGCCGGGGTCGCCGGGGCACTCAGCCCGCGCGCGGCGCACACCATGCTCCCGGTCGCCGCCGCGGCGATCACCGCCAACGGCCTCCAGGGCACCTACCTGCACCTGCGGGGCATCGCGGAGAAGCCCGGCGGCTGGGCGATGGCCCGCTACAACGTGGAGATGGGCCCGCCGCTGTTCGCGCCGCTGCTGATGAGCATGGTCGGCGGGATGGGCCTGGTCGCCGCCGTCCTGCGCCGGGAGTCCCGGGATGCCTGAGCCCCGCTTCCCCGGCTACGACGTGCTCGGCCAGTCCCGGCACTGGGACCGGGAGACGGCCGCGGTGGTGTTCGCCCGCACCGGCCCGCAGCCGGCCCTGCGGTTCTTCACCCCCGCCGAGGAGTCCACCGCCCGCGCCCTGCTCGACCTGCTGCTCGACCACCCCGACGTCGACCTGCTCCCGATGATCGACGCCCGGCTCTCCGAACGGCAGACCGACGGCTGGCGCTTCGCCGACATGCCGGAGGACGACGAGGCCTGGCGGCGCACCCTGCGCGCCCTGGACGAGGACGCGGACGCCCCGTTCTGCTCGCTCACCGAGGTCCAGCAGCGGGCGCTGCTCGGCCGGGTCCAGGACATGCACGGCGAGCACTGGCACGGCCTGCCCGCCCAGCACGTCTGGAGCCTGTGGACCCGCTACGCCTGCACCGCCTACTACTCCACCCCCACCGCGTGGAACGAGATCGGCTTCGGCGGCCCCGCCCACCCGCGCGGCTACCTGCGCCTGGGCGTCGGCGTGCGCGAACCCTGGGAGGTCGCCGACGCCCACCCCCGGCCGCCGCGCCCGCCCGACCACCAACCGCCGCACCCCGCCCCGCCCGCCACCGACCCCGGACGCCACTCCCGGCTGCGCGCCGCCGCCGAGACCGTACGGGCCAACGCCGCCGCCGAACGCGAGACCCGCCGGGGCAACGAGTCCGCCTGGCTGCTGCCCCGCGACGGCCAGGGCTTCGACCACACCCTGCTGCGCGACATGCGCCGCTACCAGGACTCCGACGAGGTCGACCTGCTGATCGTCGGCTGCGGCGCCGGGGGCGCCACCCTCGCCCAGCGGATGGCCCGCCGGGGCTGGAGCGTCGTCGTCCTGGAAGCCGGGCCGTTCTGGGATCCGCTCGCCGACTGGGTCAGCGACGAGGCCGCCTCCCACCACCTGTACTGGACCGAGCCGCGGGTCGTCTCCGGCACCGACCCGGTGCCGCTCGGCTCCAACAACTCCGGCCGCGGCGTGGGCGGTTCGATGGTCCACTTCGCCGGCTACACGCCGCGCTTCCACCCCTCCGACTTCCGCACCCACAGCCTCGACGGCGTCGGCGCGGACTGGCCGGTCGACTACGGCGACCTGCGCGACTCCTACCGGCGCGTGGAGTACGAACTCCCCGTGGCCGGCCAGTACTGGCCCTGGGGCGAGCCGCACGCCTACCCGTACCCGCCGCACCCCGTCGGCGGCAACGGCGAAGTCTTCCTGCGCGGCGCCGCCGCCCTCGGCATCCAGGCCCGGGTCGGCCCGGTCGCCATCACCAACGGCCGCTTCGGGCGCCGCCCGCACTGCGTCTACCGCGGCTTCTGCCTCCAGGGCTGCAAGGTCAACGCCAAGGCGTCCCCGCTGATCACCCACGTCCCCGACGCCCTCGCCCACGGCGCCGAGATCCGCGCCGACTGCATGGCCGCCGCCGTCGAACTCGACCGCGACGGACTCGCCCGCGGCGTCCGCTACTTCCACCACGGCCGCGAACACCTCCAGCGCGCCCGCACCGTCGCCGTCGCCGGGTACGCCATCGAGACGCCGCGCCTGCTGCTCAACTCCGCCTGCCCGCGCTTCCCCGAGGGGCTGTGCAACGACCACGACCTGGTCGGCCGGTACGTCATGGTCCAGGGCGCCCCGCAGACCTCCGGCCGCTTCGACGAGGAGATCCGCGCCTACAAGGCACCGCCGCCCGAGGTCACCACCGAGCAGTACTACGAGACCGACCCCGGCAAGCCCTACCGGCGCGGCTTCACCATCCAGAACATCTCGCCGCTCCCCATCACCTGGGCCGAGCACGTCGTCGCCCAGGGCCACTGGGGCGCCGACCTGCGCGCCTACCTCTCCGACTACGTCCACTGGGCCACCCTCGGGGCGATGGCCGAACTGCTGCCCCAGCCGGACAACCGGATCACCCTCGCCGACGAGACCGACCGGCACGGCCTGCCCGTCGCCGAATTCGCCTTCTCCCAGTGCGACAACGACCGGATGCTGATCCGGGCCGCCCGCGAGGTGATGGAGTCCATCCTGCGCGCCGCCGGGGCCAGCGAGGTGATCACCATCGACCGTTACGCCCACCTGGTCGGCGGCTGCCGGATGGCAGCCGACCACCTCAGCGGCGTGGTCGACCACCGGCTGCGCACCTTCGCCGTGCCCAACCTGCTGATCACCGACGGCAGCGTGCTGCCCACCCAGGGCAGCGCCAACCCGGCGCTGACCATCATGGCCCTGGTCGACCGCGCCGCCGGTCTGCTCGCGGCGGGCGAACGCGGCGGACTGCGAGCACCGGCATGAGCGGGATCGAGCGGATCAGCGCCCGCGTCTACACCGTCCCCACCGACGCCCCGGAGGCGGACGGCACGCTCGCCTGGGACCACACCACCCTCGTCCTCGCCGAAGCCGTCAGCGGACCGCACAGCGGCCTCGGCTGGACGTACGGCGCGCCCGCGGCCGCCGCCGTGATCACCGGCGAACTCGCCCCGCTCGTCACCGGCCGCGACCCGCACGACACCAGCGGCGCGTACGAGGCGATGAACCGGGCGGTGCGCAACACCGGCCGACCCGGCCTGGTCGCGGGCGCGATCTCCGCCGTCGACCTCGCCCTGTGGGACCTGCGCGGGCACCTCCTCGGCCTGCCGCTCGCCCGGCTGCTCGGCGGCGCCGCCCGGCCCGTCGCGGTCTACGGCAGCGGCGGCTTCACCACCTACTCGGCCGGGCAGCAGGAACGCCAACTGCGGCACTGGACCGAGGACCAGGGCATCCCCCGGGTCAAGATCAAGATCGGCGAGTCCCGCGGCACCCGCGAACGGCGCGACCTCGAACGGGTCCGCGCCGCCCGCACCACCGTCGGCGACCGGGTCGAGCTGTACACCGACGCCAACGGCGGCTACCGGCGCAAACAGGCCGTACGGGTCGGCGCCGCCCTCGCCGACCAGGGCGTCACCTGGTTCGAGGAGCCGGTCTCCTCCGACGACCTGACCGGACTGCGCGCCATCCGCGAGACCGTCACCCCCGACGTCACGGCGGGCGAGTACGGCTACGACCTCGCCTACTTCGCCCGGATGGTGCCCGTCGTCGACTGCCTGCAGGCCGACGCCACCCGCTGCGGCGGCCTCACCGGCTGGCTGCGCACCGCCGCCCTCGCCGAGGCGCACGGCCTCGACATCTCCGCGCACTGCGCCCCCCACCTGCACGCCCACGCCGCCACCGCCGTCCCCAACTGCCGCCACCTGGAGTGGTTCCACGACCACGTCCGGATCGAGGGGCTGCTCTTCGACGGCGCCCTCGACCCCGCCGGCGGGACCGTCACCCCGGGCGCCGACGGCGCGCCGGGCCACGGGCTGCGCCTGGCGGCCGACCGGGCCGCCCGCTACGCGGCGGCCTGAGCCCGGCCCTCTTCACCTTGGCCGGTCAGCGGCCGGCCGGGCCAGGCGCGCCGCGCACTCCAGCATCATCGCGTGCACGAACGCCTGCGGCAGATTGCCCCGTTGCTGGCGCTGCGCGATGTCGTACTCCTCCGCGAACAGGCCCGCCGAGCCGCACAGCCCGCGGGTGGTCTCGAACCAGCGCGCCGCCTCGACGGCGTCGCCGTGCCGGTGCTCGGCGAGAGCCATCACGAAGCCGCACAGCACGAACGCTCCCTCGGCCTCGGCCAGCGGCCGCTCGTCGTGCCGGAACCGGTAGGCGTAGTGCCCGTCGGTGAGTTCGCGGCGGCAGGCGCGCAGGGTCGCGACCGTCCGCGGGTCGCCGGGCGCCGGGGTGCCGCGCACCGACGGGAGCAGCAGCGCGAGGTCGGGCGCCGGGTCGCCGGGGGAGCGCTGCCACCGGCCGGAGGGGTGCAGGGCGTGGCGCGAGGTGTGGGCGAGCAGCCGGTCCGCCAGCGCGCTCCACCGCGCGGCGAGTCCGTCCGACACGCCGGCCGGCCCGGCCGCCTCCGGGCGGGCGATCGCGCGCAGCCCCGCGGCGCAGATCAGCCGGCTGTGGGTCCACGCCCGGTCCTCCAACTCCCAGACGCCGGCGTCCGGTCGGCGCCACTTGGCGGCGATCGCGCGGGCGGCGGTGTGCACCGCCGCCCGCGCGTCCGGGGCCAGCCGTCCGTGCCGGGCGGCCGCCGCGTAGAGCAGCAGGGCCTCGCCGAACACGTCCAGCTGGAACTGCCGGGTGATCCGGTTGCCCGCCCGGTCGTGGCCGCCGGGGTAGCCCGGCAGGTCGACGGTCCGCTCGGCCGGCACCCGCCCGCCGGTCACCGTGTAGGCCGGGGCGAGGTCCGGGCCGTCCTCGTCGAGCCGCGCGGTGGTGAACCGCACGGCGTCGTCCAGGAGCGGGTACGGGCCGCAGGCGGCCACCGCCTGGCCCGCCAGGCACTGGTCGCGGATCCAGACGTAGCGGTAGTCGTAGTTGCGGCCGGCCTCGGCCCGCTCGGGCAGGCTGGTCGTCGCCGCGGCGACCATGCCCCCGCTGCCGGGCGAGGTGAGGCCGTGCAGGACGGCGTAGGAGAACCGGGCGTCGCGGTCGTCGAGGGTGTGGGAGAGGTCGGGGACGACGGCGCGCCAGGCGCGCTCGGTGGCCCGCCAGCAGCGGTCCGGCTCGGGCGCCGGCCCGTCGAGGGGGCGGTCGGCGACCTCCAGGACGAGGTCCAGCCGCTCGCCCGGACGGAGCACCAGCTCGGCGGTGAGCCCCCCGTCCCGTTCGGGGCGGGCCGCCGCGGCGCCCGTCCAGCGCAGCCGCAGCGGGCCGGTGCGCAGCGACCAGCCGTCCTCCGTGCGCCGGGGATCCCGGCAGTGGCGGGTGCCGAAGCCCGTGCCCGGCTCCAGGACCACGCGGACCCGCGCCGGCGCGGACTCGGCCGTCACCCGGCGCAACAGCACCAGCCGGTGCGGATCCGCGGGCAGGGCCAGCCCCTCCCGGCACTCCAGCACGCCGTCCTGGGTGATCCAGCGGCTGCGTCGGATCAGCCCGCCCTCCTCGTAGTAGCCGCCGGGCACGAACCGGCCCACCGGCGTCACCGCGTACACGCCGCTGCCGCCGATCAGGCCGGCGAACAGCGGGTCGGAGTCCCAGCGCGGCGCGCAGAGCCAGGTGATCTCGCCGAACGGGCCCACCAGCGCGCCGCGTTCACCGTCGGCGAGGAGGGCGTACTCGCGCAGGCTCCAGGGCGGGAAGGGCTTCACGGGGCGCTCCCTGCGCTCAGGCCACCTGCGGCAGGATCCGGTCCCGGTAGAAGTCGAAGAACCCTTCCTGTTCGTCGCCGATCTGGCCGACGTACACCTCGTCGAAGCCGGCCCCGACGTACGAGCGCAGCCGGTCGGCGTGCGCCTGCGGGTCGTCACCGCAGGTGACCGCCTGGGCCACCATGTCCTCGGTGACCAGTTCGGTGGCCTGCTCGAAGTGGCGTGGCGTGGGCAGCACCTGGGCGAGTTCGCCCGGCAGCAGCTCGCTCGGCCAGAGCCGGTGCACGGTCTTGACGGCCCGCTCGCGGTCCTGCGCCCAGCACACCTTCGCCCCGCCGACCACCGGGCCGGTGCCGCCGGCCGCGCGGTAGCGGCCGACCAGTTCGGTGTCCGGGGTCATCGTCACCAGTCCGTCCGCGTACCGCGCCGCCCGCTCGGCCGCCTTGGGGCCGAAGGCCGACGCGTACACCGGCAGCCGGCCCTCCTTGGGCGGGGTGTACAGCCGGGCGTTCTCGACGGTGTAGTGCGCGCCGCGATGGGAGACCAGGTCGCCGGTGAACAGCTTGCGCATCACCTCGACGGCCTCCTCCAGCATGTCCGCCCGCACGTCGAACGGCGGCCAGCGGTCGCCCAGCACGTGCTCGTTCAGCGCCTCGCCCGTCCCCACGCCGAGCCGCAGCCCGCCGTCGAGCTGCACGTCCGCCGTGGCCGCCGCCTGCGCGGTCACGGCGGGGTGCAGCCGGACGGTCGGGCAGGTGACCAGGGTGGTCACCGGGAGCCGGGTGACCTGCGACAGCGCGCCGATCACACCCCAGACGAACGGGCTGCTGCCCTGGGCGTCGTTCCACGGGTGGTAGTGGTCGGAGATCGCGAGCCGGGTGAAGCCGGCCTGCTCCGCCCGGCGGGCCTGGTCGACCAGCTGGGCGGGGGTGAACTCCTCGCAGGACAGGAAGTAGCCGAACGCGGTCATGGCAGCCTCGTTTCGTCGGGGGCCCTCCCGACAGCGGCTTTCCGCCCCGGCCGCCGCGAAACCTCGCCGTCGCCCGAGGGCGGCCGCCCGGGGTGGCCGGGCACGCCGACGGCCCGGGCCCGGAGACGTGACCGGGCTCGGGCCGTCGGCGGGGCTCAGCGCAGACCGGCGAACAGGTCGTCCTCGGGCAGGGCCGCGCCCGTGCCGTCCTTGACCCGGACGAAGGTCTCCACGCCCATCAGCTCGGTGAACCTGGCCTTGCCCATCTTCAGGAAGAAGATGTTCTCGCCCTGGCTGGCGTGCGCGGCCAGCGCGTCGAACTTCTGCCCGCCGAAGTCGGTGGTGTCCACCCAGGTGCTGATCTCCTCGTCGGGCAGGCCGATCTCGGGCATCTCGACGGCCTCCGCCGGATCCGGCTCCTCCCAGTCCCCGCCGAACTCCCGCATGACCTCGCCGAACCGCTGCATCGCGGAGCGCGGCGCCGTCGTCCAGTACACCTTCGGCGTCATCCCGGTCAGCTCCAGCGCCGCCATCGTGATGCGGTTCGCCTGGATGTGGTCGGGGTGGCCGTAGAACCCGTTCTCGTCGTAGGTCACCACCACGTCGGGCTCGTAGCGGCGCATCAGTTCGGCGAGGCGCGCGGCGCCCTCCTCCACCGGGGTGCGCCAGAACGAGCCGGGCGCGTCGTTGGCGGCCCAGCCCATCATCCCGGAGTCGGCGTACTCCAGCAGTTCCAGGTGGGCGACGTTCAGGATCTCGCAGCTCGCCTCCAGTTCCCGTCGGCGCATCGCGGCGACGGCCGCCGGGTCGTGCCCCCGCTCGCCCGGCTTGACGCCGCCCGGTCCGTCACCGCAACCGCCGTCGGTACACGTGACGAGGACCGTACGGATGCCCTCCGCCGCGTACCGCGCGAGGACGCCGCCCGTTCCGGTGGCCTCGTCGTCGGGGTGGGCGTGCACTGCCATCATCGTCAAGGGCCGGTCGGCCATGAAAACCATCCTCCGGTGTGAAAAGTGTTCGGCTCGAGTCTGCGCCACGAAGGCCGCCGACCGCCCGCAATATCGGTGTCCGCACATATCGGTGCCCCTGAGAGCGGTGCCCGTAAGAGCGGCGGTCGCAAGAGCGGTGCCCGCGCTCTCGGCGCCCGCACGGTCGCGCTCCCCACGCCCGGCGGGCGGCGGCGCTCGACGAGGGCCACCGCCTCGTCCTGACCGTGCGGTGCCGCCGTGACGTTCATGCAGCGAACTGTGCCAGGTGCCACTGTCGGCGGACGCCGCGGGGAGGGGTCAGCCGGCGTCCGCAGGCATGGCCAGGTCGGTGAGGTAGTGCGCCGCCGCCTGGACCGTGGCCGGGCTGTTGAACCAGGCGGTGTGCCCGTCGCCGTCCCAGCGCAGCAGCCGGCTGCCGGGCAGGGTGCGCCGGACGTTCTCGGCGAAGGCCCGGGGAGTGGCCACGTCGTGCGCGCCGGAGAGCAGCAGCACCGGCGGGAAGCCCGCCGGGACCTGCCAGGTGTGCGGTGCCCGGTCGGAGCGCACCGGCCAGCCCGCGCAGCCGCTCGCGATGTCCCAGAACTCGGAGTAGCCGCGCAGGGTCGGCGCGATGGCCCGCACCCGCCGTGCCGCGTCCGGCAGTTCGGCCGCGGCGTCGGCGTCTGCGGGAACGGGAACGTCCTGGCAGATGATCGAACGGTACGCCGGGTACTCGGGGTTGTGCGCCGAGGTGTAGGGGGCGAGCGGTTCGAGGCTCCCGGTGGCGTCGGCCCGGGCCAGCGCGGTCGCGAGGCCCGGGTAGAGGGCCGGCGCCTGGAGCCCGGCGTTCACCGCCTGGGCGATCTCCTCGGCGCGCACCGGGCGTTCGCCGTCCAGGACCGCTCCCTGGTCCGCGCGGTGCAGCAGCGCGGTCAGGAAGCCGGGGACGTCCCGGTCGTGCAGCGCGCTCTCCGGCTGCGCCGCGGACCACCGGGCGAACCGCTGGAGGCCGTCCTCCGCAGCCGCGGCGTCGACCTCGGCCAGTCGGCGCCAGGACAGCGAGCGGTCCACCACGCCGTCCACCACCATCGCGCGCACCCGCCGCGGGAACAGCTCGGCGTAGCTCTGAGCCACCATCGAGCCGTAGGACACCCCGAGGAAGCTGATCTGACGCTCGCCCAGGGCCGCCCGCACGGCGTCCACGTCCCGGGCGACGGCTCCGGTGTCGAGGTGCTCGAACAGGGCGCCGCTGCCCCGGGCGCAGGCCGTGCCGAGCCGGCGGTTGCTGCGCACCAGGTCGGCGGCGGAGGCCCGGTCGGCGGGGAACCGGCTCACCGTGGGGTCGATCGGCGGCGGGCAGGCGAGCGGCGGGTTGAGGCCGGTGCCGCGCGGCTCCACGGCGACGATGTCGAAGCGTTCGCGCAGCGCGGCCGGGAAGAACCGCTCCCGGGTCTGCGGGTCGAGCAGGTAGCCGACCGCACCGTCCCCCGGGCCGCCGGGGTTGAAGAAGAGCGTGCCCACCCGGTGCCCGGGATCGGCGGCCGGGAGCAGGGCGACCGCGACGTCGGTCCGGGCCGGGCCTGCCGGACGGGACCAGTCGAGCGGCACCGAGAGCCGCCCGCACCGGACGCCGTCAGGCTTCCCGCCGGCCGCGCCGCACTCGTTCCAGACCAGTGTCCGGGGCGGCGCGCCGCCCGCTCCCGTGCCGCCCCCGTCGGCGGCTTGCGCCGGCGGTGTCAGCACCGCGAGGGCGGTGAGGGCGGCGAGCGCCGCTCCGGTCAGCTTTCCGTACCCAAGCCGCATACGTACCCCGGTTGTTCGTCTCGCTGGATCGTATGCGCACGCTATCCAGTCGTCGTCTCGCGGGGCATCCGCCTGCGGGGGGACGTTCAGTGGATCACCGCTGGTACCTGAGGTTGACGCGGCGCCAGGGAACTCCCGCCGGACGGAGGGCCGGTGGGGCGCCGTCGGGTGACGGGCTGGTCGGCGGCGCCGTCGCCGCCGACCAGCCTGTGCGGACCCGGGCGTCCGCAGGCGCGGCTGGCGTTCCGCGCCTCAGCGGGGTGTCACTAGCCGTGCGTCACGCACTTGTTGGCACTGTTGGACCACAGCCCCTGGAGGTCGAAGGTGCCGGTGCTCAGGGTGACGTAGGCGTCGAGATTGACGCACGCGTCGCCGATCTCGCCGCCGCCGCCGTTCCAGCCGATGCTGGGCCAGAAGTCGGTGACGGTCTCGGCGTACTCGTGGGTCTCGGTGGACTCGATGCCGGAGAGCAGGCGGCCGTCCGTGAACGTGGTGCAGGCGCCGGCGCCGTTGTCCGGGATGTACGGCAGGTTGGTGTAGGCCAGGGTGCCGTACGCGCTGCTGGTCTTGTCGTGCCAGGCGCAGAAGCCGGAGTTGGGGAAGCCGTCCGGGTGCGTGCCGGTGGCGGAGACGACCACGTACTGGGCGTTCAGGTTGGGCGCCTGGGTGGTGTTGCCGAAGTGGGCGGCGGCCTTCCCCGCTTCGGCGGCGATCTGAGCGGCGGTCGCGTTGGTGGGCGCGGCGGCGGAGTTGTCGAACCACGCGCCGGCCAGCGGGGTGGCGGCCGGGTGCTGGACGTGGGTGCCCTTGGTGCCGCAGGTGGTGGTGCCCTTCGGGACGCCCTCGCAGTACTGGCTGAGGATGGTGCCCCAGGTGTCCTGGCTGCCGTAGAGGCCCTTGAACATGTTCTGCAGGTCGGGTGCCACCTTGGCCGGGTCGGAGGACCACTGCGAGCCCCAGAAGACCAGGTACACCTTCGGGGTGGGGGACACCACGCCCTGGGTGGCGCTGGAGCCGACCGAGAGGGTGTTGCCGGCCGCGCTCGCGGCGGACCGCTGGGCGGTGCCGGGGTGGAGCTGCTTGGCGCCGAAGTGGGCGGGCGCCGGGGCGGGTTGCGCCTCGGCTCCGCCGGCCATCGCGGTGGTGCCGAAGGCGGCCAGGGCCAGCGCGGTGAGGGTGTGGGCGGCGGCCTTGAACGGTGTGCGCATGCGTCTGCTCCCGGGTGTGAGGGTGTGGGAGGTTCGTACGTGCCGTTGAGCCCCGACACCACATCAGCCCGCCGGCGGACCGGTCCAGGCGTGCGGCCGCGGCGGCGGAACCCTTTGCCGTGCTCATACCAAGCCCTTGTCCACGAGGTTGAGCCGGAGCCCGAGTCGGTTGGTCCCGGCGGAAGGCACTACGATGCGCAGCGACATTTTCCGGCCGGTTCGACGGGGGATCTGATGACGGGTCAGTGGCAGGAGCTGGGTACGCCCGGCGGCATCGAGGCGTACGTGCACCGCCCGGAGGGCGAGGTGCGCGGCGCCGTGGTGGTCTGCTCCGAGCTGTACGGCGTCAACGCGTACCTCCGCGGCGTCTGCGCCGAGCTGGCGGGCCTCGGGTACGTGGCGGTGGCGCCGGACTTCTACTGGCGCAACGCCCGCCGCACCGAGCTCGGGTACAGCGCCGAGGAGCGCGAGGCGGGCCTGGTGCTGATGCGCGCCCTGGACCGCGACGAACTGGTCGCCGACGCCGCCGAGGCGCTGACGGCGGCCCGGAACCTGGCGGACGGGCACGGGGTGGCCTTCGTCGGAACGAGCATGGGCGGGCACATCGCCGTGCGCGCGGCCACCGAGCTGCGCTTCGAGCTGGCCGCCGTGTTCTACCCGGGGTGGCTGCTGAACTCCGGCTTCCCGCTGGTCGGCCCGGTGCCGCCGCTGGAGACGGCCGAGCGGATCGCCGCCAACGGCGTGTACCTGCTGGGCTTCTGCGGCGAGCTGGACCACATCCTCCCGCAGGAGGAGTGGCAGGAGGCCGGGCGCCGACTGGCGCAGGCCGAGGTCGGGCACGAGCTGGTCACCTACCCGGGGGCCCGCCACGGCTTCGCGGCCGACCGCCCGGAGGACCACGACGCCGCCGCGACGGCCGACGCCTGGCGGCGCGTCCACGCGGCCCTGGCCGAGCGACTCTGACCGGCATCCCTACGGGCCACGCGGCCCCGCCGGACGGGCGGTCCGACCCGTCCGGCGGGGCCGCGCGTTCCTTCGCGGCCCTCTCACCCTCCGCGCGCCCCCCGGTGCCCGCTGACCTGGGGCTGCCCGCCGGTCGCAGCGGCCGGTGGTACCGGGGTACTACGCGCAGGTCGATGATCGGCCCGGGGTACCACGGTTCGGCCCGCGGCCGCCCGTAGCGTGGAACGCGAGGGTGGCCGGGACGGTCCGGCCCCGGAGCACAGGGGTGACCGATGATCGAGGCGCACCAGTTGACGAAGCGCTACGGCGAGAAGACCGCCGTGGACCGGCTGGACTTCACCGTCCGCCCGGGTACGGTGACGGGCTTCCTGGGGCCCAACGGCGCGGGCAAGTCCACCACCATGCGGATGATCGTGGGCCTCGACGCCCCCACCGGCGGAACGGTGCGGGTCAACGGCCGCCACTACGCCGAGCACGCGGCTCCGCTGCAGGAGGTCGGCGCGCTGCTGGAGGCCAAGTCGATCCACCCGGGCCGCTCGGCCTTCAACCACCTGATGGCGCAGGCCCACACCCACGGCATCCCGCGCCGCCGGGTGGAGGAGGTCATCGAGATGACCGGGCTGCAGTCGGTGGCCCGCAAGCGCGCCGGGGCGTTCTCGCTCGGCATGGGCCAGCGGCTCGGCATCGCCTCGGCCCTGCTGGGCGACCCGGCCACGGTGATGCTGGACGAGCCGGTCAACGGCCTCGACCCCGAGGGCGTCCTGTGGATCCGCAACCTGCTGACCTCGCTCGCCGGCGAGGGCCGCACCGTCTTCGTGTCCTCGCACCTGATGAGCGAGATGGCCCTGGTCGCCGACCACCTGATCGTCGTCGGACGGGGCCGGCTGCTGGCCGACACCACCGTGCAGGACCTGGTCCGCCAGGCCGGCGGCGACGCGGTCAAGGTCGTCAGCGCCGACCCGGCCGCGCTGCGGTCCGCACTGGCCGGACCGGACGTGGAGATCACCGGCCGGGCCGGTACGGAGGAGCTGCTGGTCACCGGCCGCACGGCCCGCGAGATCGGCCTCGCCGCCGCCGAGCACGGCATCGCCCTCTTCGAGCTCACGCCCCGGACGGTCTCCCTGGAGGAGGCGTTCATGGAGCTGACCCGGGACGCCGTCGAGTACCACGGCATCACCACGCCCACCGCCGTCGGCGCCGCCGCCGGCACCGAGAGCCCGAGGAGCGCGGCATGAGCACTATCGCACCGAGCCCGACGTCCACGCCCGCCGGCTCCCGGCCCGCCCGTCCCGCCTACAAGGTGACCGCGGCCCGGGTGGTGCGCTCCGAGTGGGCCAAGCTGTGGTCGCTGCGCTCCACCTGGATCACCCTGGGCCTGGCCCTGCTCTTCCTGGTGGCCTTCGGCCTGATCGCCGCGTTCCAGTTCAGGTCCCGGATCAGCGAGGGCCGCCCGATGGACCGGGACTTCGCGGACGCGAGCGCGTTGAGCCTGTCCCTGTTCGGCACCAACTTCGCCCAGCTGGCGCTCGGTGTCCTCGGCGTCCTGGTCGCCGCCGGCGAGTACTCGACCGGCATGATCCGGTCCACGCTGGCCGCCGTGCCGCGCCGCCTGCCGGTGCTGTGGTCCAAGGCCGCCGTGTTCGGCGTGATCGCGCTGGTGCTCGGCACCGCCGGGGTGTTCGCCACGTTCCTCGCCGACAGTCGGATCCTCTCCGACACCCGCGCGGCGATGACCCTCTCGGACGCCGGGGTGGTGCGCGGCCTGCTCGGCGCCGGCCTGTACCTGGCCCTGGTCGGGGTGATCGGCGTCGCCCTGGGTGCGCTGCTGCGCTCGGTGGCCGGCGGCATCGCCGTCCTGGTGGCCTCACTGATGCTGATCCCCGGGCTGATCTCGCTGCTGCCCAGCTCCTGGCAGGGCCACATCAGCCCGTACCTGCCCAGCCACGCGGGGGAGGCGATGTTCGCGCTGCACCACGACGCGACGACGCTCTCGCCGACGGCCGGACTGGCCGTCTTCCTCGGCTGGACGGTGCTCGCCCTCGCCGGTGCCGCCGTGCGACTGGTCCGCACCGACGCCTGAGACACTCGGAGTGCGGCGCCGGGCCAGCCCGGCGCCGCAGCCACGATCGCGACCAGCCCGGCCGACCCAGGAGGTGCCACCGGTGAGCGACCACGCCTCCACCGGCCCGTTCACGGGAGCCGAGACCCTGTCCGGCCATCCGCTGTTCACGCGGCTGGCCCGGATCGGCCAGCGCGTGCGGCAGGCGGACCGCGACCACCCCTGGGTGTTCGACGCCGCGGTGGTCGCCGCCGCCTTCCTGGTGTTCTGCCTGCCCGACCTCGTCCCCGGACCCGGCGACGGCGGCCCGCGCGAGCACCGCATCGTCCTCACCCGGCTGCCGCTGCCGGCGACCCTGGCCCTGCAGGCGGGGCTGCTGTTCCCGCTGCTGTGGCGGCGGCGCCGGCCCACGCTGGCCTTCGCCGCGATCATGGCGGTGTTCGTGCTGCAGTGGTCGCTGGGCGTCGGGCTGCGCGCCGACGCCGCCCTGCTGCTGGCCCTCTACAGCCTGGCGCTGCACGGCCGGCTGCGGCACCTGGCCTGGTCCTGCGCGGCCGTGGCCGGCGCCGTCGCCCTGGTCGCGGTGGCGGTCTCCGGCGGCGGGCTGCCGGTCGGCGACGCGCTGTTCTTCCTGTTCAGCGCGGCGACGGCGGCCGTCGCCCTGGGCATCGCGGTGCGCATCCGCCGCGCCCAGCTCGCCGGCCTGCGCGAACGGGCGGCGCGGCTGGAGATCGAGCGGGACCAGCGCAGCCGGCTGGCCGCCGTCACCGAGCGCACCCGGGTGGCCCGCGAGATGCACGACATCATCGGGCACAACCTGTCCGTCATCGTCACCCTCGCCGACGGCGGCGCGTACGCGGCGCAGACCTCCCCCGAGCGCGGCCGGGAGGCCCTGCAGCTGATCGGCGAGACGGGCCGCCAGGCGCTCGGCGAGCTGCGGCGCATGCTCGGCGTGCTGCGCGACCGGGTCGACGAGGGCGCCGAGTTCACCCCGCAGCCGGGGCTCGCCGACCTCGACGGGCTGTGCGGCCGGATCCGCGCCGCCGGACCGCAGGTGGTGTACACGGCCTCCGGCGACCTCGACCGGCTGGACCGCGGCGTACAGCTGATGGCCTACCGCATCGTCCAGGAGTCGCTGACCAACGCCCTGAAGCACGCCGGCCCCGACACCCGCGCCCAGGTCACCCTGAGCGCCGACGTCGACCGGCTGCGGGTGCACGTCCACGACAGCGGCCCGCCCGTCGGCGCCCGGACGCCCGCGCAGCCGGCCGGGGAGGGGCACGGCCTCGCGGGCATCCGCGAACGCGCGGCGTTGTTCGGCGGCTCCGTCACGGCGGGCCCCGGCCCCGGTGCAGGATGGACCGTGGAGGCGGTACTCGACCTCACTCCCGAACCGACAGGCGGCCCGACGTGACCACCGTCCTCATCGTGGACGACCAGCCACTGCAGCGCTACGGCTTCCGCATGCTGCTGGAGAGCCAGCCCGACACCGAGGTCGTGGGCGAGGCGGCGCACGGCGGCGAGGCGGTCCGGCTCACCGCCGACCTGCGGCCCGACGTCGTCCTGATGGACATCCGGATGCCCGGGATGGACGGCATCGAGGCCACCCGGCAGATCGTCGCCTGCGGCGGCCGCTCCCGCATCCTCGTCCTGACCACCTTCGACCTCGACGAGTACGCCCACGCCGCGCTGCGCGCCGGAGCCAGCGGCTTCCTGCTCAAGGACGCCCGCCCCGAGGAGCTGCTGTCCGGGATCCGCTCGGTCGCCGAGGGCGACGCCGTGGTGGCGCCCGCCGTCACCCGCCGCCTCCTCGACGCGTACGCCCACCGGCTGCCCCTGCGCCCGCCGGGCGCGGCGCCGGTCGCCGACGCCCGGCTGGACGCCCTGACCGAGCGCGAGCGGGAGATCCTGCTCGCGATCGCGCGCGGCTGGACCAACGGCGAGATCGCCCAGCGCCTGGTGCTCGCGGAGTCGACTGTCAAGACGCACGTCAGCCGGGTGCTGGCGAAGGTCGGCGCCCGGGACCGCGTCCAGGCGGTGATCTTCGCCTACGACCGCGGCCTGACCCGCCCGCACCCGCCGGTCTGACCGGGCGGGCGACGGGCCGCACCGTGACGACCGCCCCTTGATGACCGCCGGGGGCGGCTCCTACGCTGGCGCGATGACCGCCTCCACCGCCGCCCAGCACCTGCGCCTGCTCCCCGGCCGGTTCGTCGTCGAGCATCTGGCGGGCGATTCGGCCCCGCTGCCGGGCGGCGACTGGCTCGCCGTGGTCCGGGCGCCGGAAGGGCTCACCGTCATCCGTCCGCTCCGGCCGGGGGAGGAGGCGGCGGAGCAGTGGGCCGCGCTGTACGGCGGCGACACGGCCCATGGCGTCGACGTGCCGGGCATGCTCGCCGCGCTGCTCGCGCCGCTGGCGGCAGCCGGCATCCCGGTCTTCGTGGCCTCCGCCTTCCACGCCGACCTCGTGCTGGTGCCAGTGGGGCAGATCCCGGGGGCCGAAGCGGCGCTCCGGGCGGCCGGCCACCGGGTCGGCTGACCGGGGCTGGTCAGGTGGCCGACGCGATCCCCAGGTGGCGCAGCGCCGAGCGGGCGGCGTGGACGCCGCACAGGCCGTGGACGCCGGCGCCGGGCGGGGTGGCGGCCGAGCAGAGGTAGACGCCGGGGATGCCGGTGGCGTACGGGTCGAGGGCGGCGCGCGGGCGCAGGACGGTCTGCAGCGGGGTGTTGGCCCCGGTGCTGATGTCGCCGCCGACGAGGTTGGCGTTGTGGCGCGCCAGGTCGGGCGTCGGGACGGTGGCGGTGGCGAGCACCCGGTCCCGGACGCCGGGGGCGAAGCGTTCGAGCTGGGCGAGGATCGCCCCGGAGGCGTCCCCGTCGTAGCCGTGCGGCACGTGCGCGTAGGCGTACACGGGGTGGATGTCGCCGCGCGAGCGGCCCGGGTCGGCGAGGTACTGCTGGGCCACCAGGACGAAGGGGCGGTCGGGCATCCGGCCCCGGGCGGTCTCCCGTTCGGCGTGGGCGACCTCCTCCAGGGTGCCCCCGAGGTGGACGGTGCCGGCCCGGCGGCAGTCCTCGTGACGCCACGGCACGCCGCCCTGGACGGCGAAGTCCATCCGGAACGCCGCCGGGCCGTACCGCCAGCGCCGGTACGCGCGCCGCACCCGCGGGGGCAGGTCCTCGCCGCAGAGGTCCGCCGCGGCGCCGGGGGCGACGTCGAGCAGGATCAGCGGGCACGGCCGGAGCTCGGCCAGCGAGCGCACCGGGCGGCCGGTCTCGACACGGCCGCCGAGTTCGGCGAGCCGCGCCGCGAGGGCGTCCGCGATCCGGCCGGAGCCGCCTCGGGCGACCGGCCAGCCGCGGTGGTGCGCGGCCGCGAGCAGCAGCAGGCCGACGGCGGAGGTGAGCGGACATTCCAGTGGCTGGAAGGCGTGCGCGGCCGCCCCGGCGAACAGGGCCCGGGCCCGGTCGGTGCGCCAGCGGCGGGCGAGCAGGGTGGCGGGCCGGGCGGCGTCGAGGCCGAAGCGGGCGAGCAGCAGCGGGTGTCGGGGCACCCGCAGGAGCGGGCGCAGCGCGTCCTGCGCCAGGGCGTCGAAGTGCCGGCTCGGCACGGCGAACACCCGGAGCCAGGCGTCGGCGTCGGGCCCGAGCGCGCGGGCGCTCGCCCGCACCGAGCGCACCGCGGCGGCCCCGTCCCCGCCGTCCAGCGGATGTGCCAGGTCGACCTCCGGCCAGGACCACGCGAGTCCGTGCCGGGCGAGGTCCGGGGAGCGCAGCAGGGCGGAGGCCACGCCGAAGGGGTGCACCGCCGAGCAGTGGTCGTGCAGGAGGCCCGGCAGGGTGGCCTCGCCGCTGCGGGCGCCGCCGCCGAGCTCCCCGGCGGCCTCCAGCACGGTGACCGCGAGCCCGTGCCCGGCGAGCGTGACGGCCGCGGCCAGGCCGTTGGGCCCGGAGCCGACGACGACGGCATCGGTCATCTGCTGCCTCCCGAGTGCGTGGCCCCAGGGCCGGGCCGGCCCGTCGAGGACGAGGGCGAGGGCGAGGTCGAGGACGTGCGGCGGCGTCGCGCCGCGGTCGCGCGACGGCACCAGTGTCCTCCGCGGCCCGGCCGAGCACCTGCGGGGCGTCCGTCGCGGACCGCCGAACCGTCGGAGCGGGCGCCCGTCCGGCGGCGTCAGTCGTGCCGGCAGGCCGCCGTGGTGCCGGCGGTCGCGAGGAGCCAGCCGAGGACGGGGATGCCCAGCGCGATGGCGAACGGCCACTGCAACGAGACCAGGGCGACGCTGCCGATGAAGGAGAACAGGGCGACCCAGGGGACGACGAGGGCGGGTATCCCGACCGAGCTTCTGCGCGGCCAGGCCAGGCCCTGCGCGGTCAGGGCCGTTCCCAGGCCGACCAGGAGGGCCAGTTCGAAGGAGGTCAGCCAGGGCGTGCTCGGGACCTCGGCGCGGTGCCCGTGGTAGGAGACCTCCGCCACCCGGCCGTGCCAGAGCTTCAGGTCCACGTACGTGCCGGTCTCCACGTCGTCGTAGAAGGCCTCGCCGACGGCGTAGGTGCCGGCGGGCGCCGATTCGCGCGACACCTTCAGCTCGTAGGCGGTGGCGTCGCCGCTGTTGTCGACCGTCCTCGCCGTCACCTTGCCCGTCTCGTGGCGCACGCAGTCCGTACCGGGTGCCGCGGTGCCGCAGACCGGGGCGGTGCGGTGGGCGCCCACGGCGTCGTAGGCGCCGACGAACCACTGGAAGCCCAGGGCGGTGGTGGCCAGGCCCGCCACCAGGATCAGGAGCCGGGCCAGCCCGAGGGCGGCCGCTCCGACGATCCGCCCGGGCCCGCCGGGCGGCCTTGCGTCCTCGATCCGCGCGTTCATCGCACCCCCATCGGTGACGTCCCCGGCCACCTCCCCGGTACCCGGCGGGATGATGATCCCAGGAGTGCGGCCGCCGGGGGGAGTAACCCGGTCTTCTTGTCACGGAGTTGTGGAATTCGGCGGGTGCCGGGCGGCGCCCGCCGGCGTGGTATGACGAGCCGTCGGGGCGACGGAGGCGCCGTCGGGCGGGGGCGTAGATTGCCGGGCATGACGACCTCCGAACCGCTGAGCCCCGTGTCGCGCACCGCCCTGTCCGTCGCCCGGGTGCGGGCCTACGAGAGCGCCCGCCCCGATCCGCTCTTCGTCGACCCGTACGCCGCCGCGTTCGTCACGGCCGCCGACGTGCCGGCGCCCGCCGCCGGCCCCAGCGACCTCGCGAAGGCCCTCGTCGCGCACGGCATCCTGCGCACCCGGTTCTACGACGACCGCCTCCTCGCCACCGGGGACGACCAGGTCGTGCTGCTCGCGGCGGGCCTCGACACCCGCGCCTACCGGCTGGACTGGCCGGCCGGCACCCGGGTGTTCGAACTCGACCTGCCCCCGGTCCTGGCCTTCAAGGAGCAGGTCCTCGACGGGCTCGGCGCCGAGCCGAGGAGCGGGCGCACCACCCTGCCCGCCGACCTGCTGGACCCGCACTGGCCCGGCCGCCTGGTCGAGGCCGGGTTCGACCCGGCGCGGCGCTCGGTCTGGCTGGCGGAGGGGCTGCTGGCCTACTTCGCGCCCGAGGAGGCGGCCGGACTGCTCACGGCCGTCACCGGCCTGGCCGCCCCGGGCAGCCGCCTGCTGCTGGAGAAGGGCCGGGACGTGGCCGCCACGCCGCCCGACCCCTCGCTCGCCCACATCACCCGGCTGTGGCGCGGCGGCCTCGGCCCCGAGACCCACACCTGGCTCGACCGGCACGGCTGGACCACCGAGCTCACCGATCTGGACCGGCTCGCGGAGTCGTACGGCCGCCCGCTCGCGGGCCCCACCACGGCGGGCTTCATCGAGGCGGTCCGGCACACGGACGGCTGAGCGCACCCGGCCGGCGCCGCCGCGCCCGGACCGTCCCCCACCGGCCCGGCGGCGTCGGCCTCCCCCGCGTCATGTCCATGCGCTGGTCGATCGCCCAGTCCGGGCGCCGGGGGCTGGTGCGCGCGCCCACTCGTTCCGCCCGGCGGCGCGTTGCTTCAATCACCGTGTCGATCAATCGAGGACGGTGACGGTACGTGGACCTGAACACGGTGACGGAGCTGCGCGACGCGCGGCAGCGCGGGACCTGGCGCCCGGGGGACGCCTGGCTCGGTGGCGGGACCTACCTCTTCTCGGAGCCGCAGCCCCACCTGCGCCGGCTGATCGACCTGAGCCGGATGGACTGGGATCCGGTGCGGCTGACGGCCGCCGGCGACCTGGAGATCGCGGCCACCTGCACGATCGCCCAGCTGTCCCGGTTCGCCCGCGGCCTGGAGCGGCCGGCCGCCCCGCTGTTCGAGCAGTGCTGCCGGGCCTTCCTGGCCTCCTGGAAGATCTGGAACATGGCCACCGTCGGCGGCAACCTGTGCAACGGGCTGCCGGCCGGCCCGATGATCTCGCTGACCGCCGCCCTGGACGGCGTCTGCACCGTGCTCTCCCAGGACGGTGCCGTGCGCCGGGTGCCGGTCGATGAGTTCGTCACCGGCGCCGGCGTGAAGGACCTGCGGCCCGGGGACCTGCTCCGCTCGGTGGTCCTGCCCGCCCGGGCCCTGGAACGGCGCACGGCCTTCCGCCAGGCGTCCCTCTACGGGCTCGGCCGCTCGGGGGCGCTGCTCATCGCCACCCGCGACCCGCACGACGGCGAACTGGCGCTGACGGTCACCGCCTCGACCGTGCGCCCGATCCGGCTGCGCTTCCCGCTGCCGCCCAACGCCGAGGCGCTGCACGAGGCGATCGCGTACGGGATCGCACCCGAGGAGTACTTCGACGACATCCACGGACACCCGGCCTGGCGGCGGCACCTGACCTTCCGCCTCGCCGAGGAGCTCCGCCGCGAACTGGCCGAAGGCCACTCCCGCACCGAGGAGGACGGCCGGTGAGCTTCTCCATCCGCGTCAACGGCGAGGACGTCGACGCCGAGCCGCGCGCCGGCCAGTGCCTGCGGACCTACCTGCGCGACCGCGGCTGGTTCGGGGTGAAGAAGGGCTGCGACGCGGGCGACTGCGGCGCCTGCACCGTGCAGGTCGACGGCGAACCGGTGCACAGCTGCCTCTACCCGGCGCTGCGCGCCGAGGGCCGGGCGGTCACCACCGTGGAGGGGCTGGCCGGAGACGGCGGCAAACTCCACCCGATGCAGCGCAGGTTCCTGGACGCCCAGGGCTTCCAGTGCGGCTTCTGCACGGCCGGCATGCTGATGACGGCGACCGCCTTCGACGAGGAGCACCTCGCCGACCTGCCGAGGGCGCTGAAGGGCAACCTGTGCCGGTGCACCGGCTACCGGGCGATCGAGGACGCCGTCCGCGGCGTCCGGCACACCGAACGGCCCTGCGCCGGCCAGGCGGTCGGCCGCAGCCCCGGCGCGCCCGCCGGGCCGCGGGTGGTGACCGGCACCGCCCGCTACACGTTCGACCTGGCGGTGGACGGGCTGCTGCACATGAAGCTGCTGCGCTCGCCCCACCCGCACGCCCGGATCGTCTCCATCGACACCTCGGACGCGTTGCGCGTCCCGGGTGTGGTCGCCGTGTTCACCCACGAGGACGCGCCGGACAAGCTGTACTCCTCGGCCCGCCACGAACACCCGACCGAGGACCCCGACGACACCCGGGTGCTGGACGACGTGGTCCGCTTCGTCGGCCAGCGGGTGGCCGCCGTGGTCGCCGAGAGCGAGGGCGCCGCCGAGGAGGGCTGCCGGCGGATCGTCGTGGCGTACGAGCAACTCCCGTACGTGCTGGACCCGGAGGAGGCGATGGCCCCGGGCGCGCCGGTGATCCACCCGAAGGGCCCGCAAGCCCGGATCGCCCGCCCGCTGGACAACGTCTGCGGCGAGGCGCACGGCGAACTGGGCGACGTCGAACGGGGCTTCGCGGAGGCCGCGGTGGTCTACGAGGAGACCTTCCGCACCCAGCGGGTGCAGCACGCCAGCCTGGAGACGCACGGCTGCGTCGTGTACTTCGAGCAGAGCGGGGAGACCGGGGAGCACGGGGGGACCGGGGAGACCGGGCGGGAGCGGATCGTGGTGCGCTCCTCCACCCAGGTGCCCTTCCTCACCCGGCGCGCCCTGTGCGACCTCTACGACCTGCCGATGGAGCAGGTCCGCGTGGTGGCGGGCCGGGTCGGCGGCGGGTTCGGCGGCAAGCAGGAGATGCTCACCGAGGACATCGCCGTCCTGGCGGCGCTGCGGCTGCACCGGCCGGTCAAGCTGGAGTTCACCCGCGCCGAGCAGTTCTACGGCGCCACCACCCGGCACCCCTTCACGGTCACCGTCAAGCTCGGCGCCAGGAGCGACGGCACCCTGACGGCCCTGCAGTTCCGGGTGGTCGCCAACACCGGCGCGTACGGCAACCACGGCCCGGCGGTGATGTTCCACAGCATCGGCGAGTCGATGGGCGTCTACCGGGCGCCGCACAAGAAGGTCGACGCCCACTCCGTCTACACCAACGCCGTGCCCGCCGGCGCCTTCCGCGGCTACGGCCTCGGCCAGGTCACCTTCGCCCTGGAGTCCGCGATGGACGAACTCGCCCGGCGGCTGGGCATCGACCCGCTGGTCCTGCGGGAGCGGAACGTCATCGGCCCCGGCGAGCCCATGGCGGGTCCGCTCGGCGAGGAGGAGGACCTGCACGTCGCGTCCTACGGCCTCGACCAGTGCCTGCAGGTGGTCCGCGACGCCCTCGCCGACGACACCAGCGCCGAACTCGCCTCCGAGGGCTGGCTGGTGGGCCAGGGCTTCGCCATGGCGGCCATCGCCTGCGGTCCGCCCGGCGGCCACTTCGCCGACGCCACGGTCACGCTGCTGGAGGACGGCAGGTACGACGTCGCCGTCGGCACCGCCGAGTTCGGCAACGGCACCACCACCGTCCACCAGCAGATCGCCGCAGGGGCGCTCGGCACCACCGTCGACCGGATCGCCGTCCGGCAGTCCGACACCGACCTGGTGCGCCACGACACCGGCGCGTTCGGCTCGGCCGGCACCGTGGTCGCCGGCAAGGCGGTGATGACGGCCGCCGACGCGCTCGCCGAGCGGATCCTCTCCTTCACCGCCGAGTACGCCGGCGCCCCGCGGAGCCTGCTGCGGCTCACCGCCGAGGCGGTGGACTGCGACGGGCGGGCCGTCCCGCTCAAGGAGGTCTTCGAGGCCGCCCGAGCCCGGGGCGTGGCACTCGGCGCCGACGGCCACTTCGGCGGCTCGCCGCGCTCGGTGGCGTTCAACTCCCAGTGGTTCCGGATCGCCGTGGACCCGGACACCGGCGAGATCCGGATCCTGCGCAGCGTCCACGGCGCCGACGCGGGCAGGGTGATGAACCCGCTGCAGTGCCGCGGCCAGGTCGAGGGCGGGGTGGCCCAGGCGCTCGGCGCGACGCTGTTCGAGCAGGTGCTGGTCGACGACCGCGGCGAGGTCACCACGGCCACGTTCCGCCGCTACCGGCTGCCCGCGTTCGCGGACGTGCCGCGCACCGAGGTGCACTTCACGCAGACCTCGGACGCCATCGGGCCGCTGGGCGCCAAGTCGATGTCCGAGAGCCCGTTCAACCCGGTGCCGCCGGCCTTCGCCAACGCCCTGCGGGACGCCACCGGCATCCGCTTCACCGAGGCGCCGTTCCTGCGGGACAGGGTCTGGCAGGCCCTCGACGCGCACCGCCGGGGGCGCTCGGCACCGTGACCGGGGGCGGTCCACTGTCGGGACCACCGGACCACGCCCCCCTCGCGCCGCCCGCCGTCAGGTGATCCCACAAGAGGCAAACCACATGATCCTCCTTGTGTCTACGATGCCTGGCACGCGTCAGCCATCGCATGTGCGAGACCCACACTCGCGCATGGCGCACAAGGAGCACAGCATGATCGTCGGAGACCTCCTGGAGCTGGACGACCTCCACATCGAGATCGCCTGGGCGAGCCCCCACCTGCTCGACCGCGCGGTGACCGGCGTGACCTCCACCGACCTCCAGGACCCGGCACGCTACCTGCAACGCGGCGAACTGGTCCTCTCCGGCCTCGTCTGGTGGCGCCCGGACGAGGGCCAGGCCGCGATGCGCTTCGCCAACGCGCTGCGCATCGCCGAGGTCGCCGCGCTCCTCGCCGGCGAGGGCACCCACGGCACCGTCCCGCCGGAGCTGGTCCAGGCCTGCCGCCGCCACGGCATCCCCCTGCTGTCCGTCCCGGCCGGCACCAGCTTCCGCTCCGTCACCGACCGCATCTACCTGCGCCTGTGGGGAGACCTCCAGTCCCACGCCGAAGGAAAGGCAGCCCTCCCGGCCGCCGCCCGCCGCACCCTCACCCAGCTCATCCGCGCCGAAGTCCCCCTGGACGAGGTCCTGGAACGGGCCGTCGCCGACCTCGGCCTGCCCGACTGCGCACTGACCACCGGCGCCGGCCGCGTGCTGGCCTCCTCGGCGCCCGGCACGCGCGCCGAGGCGACGCCCGTCCCCGTCGGACCGCCCGGCGAATCGCCCTTCGACGGCTGGCTGCTGCGGCCCCACACCGAACCGGACCCCGCCGCGACCACCATGCTGCACGGCCTGGCCGAACTCCTCACCCCCCTCGCCACCCGCGCCCGGGCCACCGCCGCCGCCCAGCGGCAGACCGGCACCCGGCTGATCGAACTGCTGGACTCCGGCGCCGACACCGAAGCCGACAACGCCCTCGCCCTCTCCGGGCTCCCCCCGCGCACACCGCTCACCCCGATCGCCGCGCGGATCGACGGCACCCCCGGGACCTGGACGGCCGCCGCACTCGCCGAAGGCCTCCACGAACTCGCCGCCCCCTTCGTCGCCGCCCCCGACGGCCAGGGCGGCGCGATGGCGCTGTCCCCGGCCCCCGAGGAACGGATCGCGGAGACCCTGCAACGCGCGCTCCCACGCCTGGAAACCCGACTGACCAGCCGCCGGCGCCTGCGCCTGGGCATCGGCGCCACCGCCGAACCGGCCGCCGACGCCCTCCGGACCGCACTCGTCCAGGCCCGCTACGCGCTCCACACCGAACCGCCCGGCGCGATCGGCCGCTGCTCGCGGATCACCACCCTGGACACCCTGCTCCGGGGCGTGCCCGCCGAGATCACCACCGACTTCCGCCGCCGGGTCCTCGCGCCGCTGATCGAGCACGACCGGGCCAACACCGTCTCCCTGCTGGACACCCTGGACGCCTTCCTGCGCCACAGTGCCTCCTGGTCGCGGACGGCCGAGGCACTCCACCTCCACGTCAACACGGTGCACTACCGGATCAAGCGGATCGAGGAGCTGACCGGCCGGAGCCTGCTGAAGCTGGAGGACCGGCTCGACCTGTGGGCGGCGCTGCGCTGCGCCCCCGCGTGACGCCCGCATGCCGCCTGCGTGAGGCCCGCTTGACGCCCGCGAGCGCGCATTTCGGCGCGGCGACCGGCGCCATCGGCGTCCATGCCGTCCGACCTGCCTGCCGCGAGGCGTCAGCGGCCGGTCGGCTCCGGGGGCCAGGTGTCGGCGGCCAGCACGCCGGTGGCGTAGGCGCGGGCGACCAGGGCGGTGCGGTTGGGCACCCGCCAGCGCCGGGAGAGCCGGGCGAGGTGGTAGTTGACCCCGTCCGCGGTGAGGCCGATCTCCCGGGCGATCTGCGCCGTGGTGGCGCCCCGGGCCGCCGCGGCGAGGATCCGCGCCTCGACCGGGCTGACGTCGGCCCGCGGGCCCGGCGGTGGCACCACCACGGCCTCCGCGGCCTCCACGGCCCGCAGGGACAGCAGCAGGTTCGGGGTCTGCTCCGGAGTGTCGCTGACCAGGTCGACGGTCATCTCGCCGCACCGTTCACGGCCGGCCGCGGGCGTCCAGGAGACCCGGGCCGGATACTGCGAGCGGCGGTGCATCCGGACGGCCTCGGCGAGCGCCTGCAGGGTGTCGCTGTCCTGGAGGGTGAAGAACTCCAGGATCTTCCGGTCGCGCCACTGCCCCGGCAGCATGCCGAACTCGGCCGCCATCGCCCGGTTGACGATCAGCACCCGGCCGCCGAACTCGACCACGGCGATGGGCAGCGGCATGTGGTCCAGCAGCCGCAGCGCCCGGTTGCGCCAGATCACCGCGGCGTCCTGCCAGTTCTCCGGCACCGGACCGCAGTCCTCGGTCGACCACATCTCGGGTCCTCCTCCCCGTGGCGGCCGCGCGCACCAGAGCTGACGCTTCGTGGGCAAGTCCGCGGCCGTTCCGGGTACTACACAATCATGTAGTGATCAGGGCCGGGTCTCCCGCCCGGTGGGCTCAGAGTGGAGGAAGCCGAGTTTTTTCTGCTGCGGGAGGGACCAACCATGACCGAGACCGAGACCGAGACCGGGGTCGAGACCGAGACCGCGACCACGACCGAGGCGGTGACGGGGGCCGAGGCGGTGACCGTGACCGAGGCGGTGACGGGGGCCGCGAGCGAGGCCCGGACCGTCCCCCTCGCGGACATCTCGGCGGCGCCGCCCGTCGCCGCCCCGGTGCTGCGGACCATGGACCTGGCCAGAGAGCACGGCCCGGCCTTCGTCCAGCGGCTGCACGGCCGGGACACCCTGATCGTCAGCGGTCTGGAGCTGGTGGAGGAACTGGCCGACGAGACCCGCTTCACCAAGTCCGTCGGCCCGGGGCTGGAGAACGTCCGCCAGTTCACCGGCGACGGCCTCTTCACCGCGTACAACGAGGAGCCCAACTGGGCCCGGGCGCACGACATCCTGATGCCCGCCTTCGCCCTCGGCTCGATGCGCACCTACCACCCGGTGATGCTGCGGGTGGCCCGCCGGCTGATCGACTCCTGGGACCGCCGTTCGGCCGCCGGGCTGCCGGTGGACGTGCCCGGCGACATGACCCGGATGACGCTCGACACCATCGGACTGGCCGGCTTCGGCTTCGACTTCGGCTCCTTCGAACGGGACGAGCCGCACCCGTTCGTCGAGGCGATGGTCCGCTGCCTGGAGTGGGCGATGACCAAGCTCATCCGCGACCCGGCGCTGGACCACGCCGAGCGCGACGCGGCCTTCCGGGCCGACGCCGACTACCTGGCCGACGTGGTCGACGAGGTGATCGCCTCCCGGGCCGGCCAGGACGACGACGGTCCGGCCGAGGACCTGCTCGGCCTGATGCTCGGCGCTCGACGCCCCTCCGACGGCACCCGGCTGGACGCCGAGAACATCCGCAACCAGGTGATCACCTTCCTGATCGCCGGCCACGAGACCACCTCGGGCGCGCTCTCCTTCGCGATGTACTACCTGGTCAAGCACCCCGCCGTGCTGCGGCAGGTCCAGCGGGAGGTGGACGAGCTCTGGGGGCACCAGGGCGACCCGGAGCCCTCGTACGAGGACGTCGGACGGCTGCGGTACACCCGGCAGGTGCTCAACGAGGCCCTGCGGCTGTGGCCGACGGCGCCCGCCTTCAGCCGCGCGGCCCGGGAGGACACCCTGCTCGGCGGCCGGATCCCGCTGCGCGCCGGGGAGACGGTGTTCGTGTCGACCCCGATGCTGCACCGCGACCCCGCGTGGGGCGACAACCCCGAGCTGTTCGACCCCTCCCGGTTCGACGCCGAGCCCGAGGCGGCCCGCTCCCCGCACGCCTTCAAGCCCTTCGGCACCGGCGAACGCGCCTGCATCGGGCGGCAGTTCGCGCTGCACGAGGCCGTCATGCTGCTCGGCATGCTGGTCCACCGCTACCGGCTGATCGACCACGCCGACTACCGGCTGACCATCAAGCAGACGCTCACCATCAAGCCCGACGACTTCACCCTCGCCCTCGCCCGGCGCACGCCCGCACCGGTGCCCGTCGGCCCGGCGGCCGCTTCGGCCGCGCAGGCCGGCGCCGTCGCCGAACGCCCCGGCCGGGTCCGCCAGGGCACCGGGCTGCTGCTCCTGCACGGCTCCAACTACGGCGCCTGCCGCGAGTTCAGCCGGCAGCTCGCGGAGGCCGCCGCCGACCTGGGCTGCGACACCACGATCGCCCCGCTCGACGCGTACGCGGACGGGCTGCCCACCGACCGGCCGGTGGTGATCACCGCCGCCTCGTACAACGGCCAACCGACGGACGACGCGGCCGCGTTCGTCCGCCGACTGCAGGAGGCGGGCGCGGGGAAGGGCTCGGGCGACGGCTCTGCGGACGGCGTCGAGTACGCCGTGCTCGGGATCGGCGACCGCACCTACGCCGCCACCTACCAGCGGATCCCCGCCCTGATCGACGACCGGCTCGCCGCCCTCGGCGGCACCCGGCTGCTCGCCCGTGCCGAGGCCGACGCCGCCGGCGACCTGTCCGGCACCGTGCGGCAGTTCACCGAGGCGCTGCGCGTCGCCCTGCTGGAACGGTACGGGGACGCCGACGCCCCCGCCGCGACGCAGCCGGACGCCGCGTACACGGTGACCGAGGTGGCCGGCGGCCCGCTGGACGCGCTGGCCGCCCGGCACGGCATGACCGCGCTGACCGTCACCGCCGTCGGCAGCCTGACCGACCCCGGCTACCCCCGGGTGAAGCGCCTGGTCCGCCTCGCCCTGCCCGAGGGCACCGGCTACCGGACCGCCGACCACCTCACCGTCCTCCCGGCCAACGACCCGGCTCTGGTCGAGCGGGCGGCCAAACTGCTCGGCGCCGATCCGGAGACGGTGCTCAACATCGTGGCCCACCGGCGCTCCGGCCTGGCCGTCGACCGTCCGCTGACCGTCCGCGAACTGCTCAGCCACCACGTCGAGTTGCAGGACCGGCCGAGCGCCGAGCAGCGGGCCGCGCTGGCCGCGCACAACCCCTGCCCGCCCGAGCAGGCCGCGCTGCGCGCGCTCCCCGAGGACGACCCGCGCACCCTGCTGGAGCTGATCGAGGACCACCCGGCCCTGCAGGGCGCCCTGAGCTGGCCGGTGCTGCTGGAGCTGCTGCCGCCGATCCGCCCCCGGCACTACTCGATCTCCTCCTCGCCCACCGGCGGGCCGGGCGAGGTGGACCTGATGGTCTCCGTGCTCAGCGCCCCGGCCCGCTCCGGCCGCGGCACCTTCCGGGGCACCGGCTCCGGCCAGCTGGCCCGGCTGGCCGTCGGCGACACCGTCCTGGCCCGGGTCCAGCCCTGCCGGGAGGCGTTCCGGATCGGGCACCACACCCCGGTGGTCATGATCGCGGCCGGTACCGGCGTCGCGCCCTTCCGCGGCGCCGTCGCCGACCGCCGCGCCCTGCTCGCGGAGGGGGCCGAACTCGCCCCGGCGCTCCTGTACTTCGGCTGCGACGACCCGGCGGCGGACTACCTGCACCGGGCCGAGCTGGAGGCGGCCGACCGGGCCGGCGCGGTCTCGGTACGGCCCGCCTTCAGCGAGCGGCCGCAGGACGGGCGACGCTTCGTGCAGGACCGCCTCGCGGCCGAGGCGGCGGAGGTCTGGGACCTGCTCGCGGCGGGCGCCGAGGTGTACGTGTGCGGCGACGGCGCGCGGATGGCGCCGGGCGTCCGGGCCGCGTTCCGGGAGCTGTACCGGCAGCGGACGCCCGGGGCCGACGAGCAGCGGGCGCAGGCCTGGCTGCAGGGGCTGATCGAGGCCGGCCGGTACGTCGAGGACGTGTACGCGGGCTGACGCCGGGCCCGGGACGGCCGCCGGCCCCGCTGCTGCGCGCAGCGGGGCCGGCGGTGCGACGGCGCCAGGGCTCAGTAGGCAGAGCTCAGGGGCTCAGGGGCTCAGGGGTTCAGGGGTTGAGGGCTCAGTAGACGCTCACCCCGTACGCGGCGAGCGCCGCGTTCACCGGCTGGAAGAAGGTCGTCCCGCCCGAGGTGCAGTCACCGCTGCCGCCGGAGGTGAGGCCGAGTGCCTTGGTGCCGTCGTAGAGCGGTCCGCCGGAGTCGCCGGGCTCGGCGCAGACGTTGGTCTGGATCAGGCCGCGCACGGTGCCGCCGTCGGTGTAGCGCACCGTGGCGTTGAGCCCGGTGACCTGGCCGCCGTGCGTGCCGGTGGTGGAGCCGGTGCGCTTGACGGACTCGCCGATGACGGCGTTCGGGGCGGAGGTGAAGCCGCCGGGGTGGGTGAGGGCGCTGTTGTCGTAGCGGACCAGCGCGTAGTCGTGGCCCGGGAAGGTGGAGTTGACGGTGGGCCCGATCCGGGTGCTGTGGGCGGCGTCCGTGTACCAGTCGGGGGCGACGTTGCCGCAGTGCCCGGCGGTGAGGAAGTAGTGGGTCGAGCCGCCCACCACGTTGAAGCCGAGCGAGCAGCGGTACTTGCCGCCGTAGATGGCGTCACCGGCGGCGAGCAGCGGGGTGAACGCCCCGGGGACGCGTTGGACGGTGAGGGTGCCCGAGTCGGTGCCGGCGGCGCGCATGATCTTGGCGAGCCCGGCCGGGGACACGGTGCTGTCGGCGGTCACCACGACGCGTCCGGCGGCCTCGTCGACGTACCAGGCGGTGCCGTTGACCTCGGCCTTGAGGACGGCGTCGCTGACGGCCGCGAGCTGTTCGGGTTCGGCGGTGCGGGTGGGGGCGGCCGCCGCGCCCGGCACGCCGACCGCGGTGGCGGTCAGCAGGCCGAGGGCGACGGCGAGCAGGCGGGTGCGACGTCGAGTGGTGCCGGCGCGGGGGGTCCTGCGCTTGGTCCTCACCGATCTCCTCCTGGGAGTGCGAGGCCCCGGGGGTTGGGGGGCCGTGAGGCGCGGTCAGGTGATGGGCGGACTCCGGCCGGTGCTGTCCGGAAGCACGCCGGATGATCTGCCCCTGACAGGCGCTGTGCGGAAGTATGAGGAAACGGACCGTTCGGGACAAGCTTCCTGACCGGGTGTCGGCTGGCCCTCGCGCCGTTGGGCGAGCGCACGGGGCACCGCGGGGGCGTACGGCGTCGGCCGGGGGAGTGGGGCCAGGCCCGAGCATCGGTCCGTCGTTCCTGCTGCTTCGGCCGCGAGGTGACTGCTCGTCAAGCCACCCGTTCGGCAGCGTGAGGGGAGAAAAGTGTTATCGGCGCGGCCGGGTCGGGTCTCCGAGGGGTGGGAACGGGCGCACGACGCCGTGGGTGAGGTCCACGGCGGGGCTGCGGAGTCCGGGATGGGGCGCTCCGCGTGGAGGCGAGGCCTCCGCCGCGTCCGTTCCCCGGCGCCGCCGGATCGTCCCGTCCGGCCGGCGCACCCGGCGGTCCGCGCGTCTCCCCCACGACCGCGGACCGCCGGGGTCACCGTCCGGCGTCCCCCGACCCTGCGGCCTGCGGACGGGTGAGCCGCCACACCAGCTCCTCGCCGGTCTCCGCCGGGGCGAGCGCCTCGGAGGGGCGGCGCAGGTGCTCGGTGAAGCCCAGACGGGCCGGGACGGCGCCGCTGGCGTGGTTGGCCGGGTCGTGGACGATCTCCACGTGGCGCACCCGGGGGAGCCGGAAGGCCTGGTCGACCAGCGCCCGGGCGGCCCGGGTGGCCAGACCGCGCCCGGTCGCGGCGGGGTGGAGCCAGTAGCCGATCTCCAGGACGTCGTCCGGGCTGTCGTCGCGCCGGTACAGCCCGCACGCGCCGACGATGGCGCCGTCCAGCACCACCGCGAAGGCGAAGTCCCGGCCGCTCGCCCAGCGCTCCGCCCGGGTGGCCAGGTACTCGGCGGTCGTGGCGTGGCTGTGCTCGGCGACCCAGGGCATCCACGGCCGCAGGTGCTCCTGCGACTCCTCGATGACCGTGAACAGCTCGGGCAGGTCCGCCTCCCCGGCGAAGCGGCGCAGGGTCAGACCGTCCAGGGCGATGACGGCTTGGGGGCACGTCGGCTGTTCTGGCTGTTCTGGCTGTTCCGGCGCTTCCAGAGGTTCCAGGGGTTCCATCCGGAGAGGATCGTCCGTACCCGGCTCACCGGGCAAGCGAATTCGGGGGCTGCGGGGGTTGGGTGGGCTGCGGGGGCCAGGGCGGGCGGCGCGGAGCGCGGGTGCGGGCGACGTGGAGCGCGGCGCCGAGACCGGCCGCCGAGGTGGCGATGACGATGAGGGCGGCGTCGAAGAGGCCGACCATGGAGAGGTCGAAGAGACCACTGGTGGCGGCCGCGGTGAACTCGGGGTCGACCAGGCCGCCCGGGTCCTCGGTGACGCTGACCCGCTCGCCCACGGCGTCCCAGGCGCCGCAGTCCACCGAGCCGCCGTGCCCCGGGGCGTCCTCGTAGCGCACGGCGCAGCGGTAGGTGGTCGTCTTGCCGTGGATGACCCGTACGCCGGTGACGGTGCCCGGGTGGGTGACCCCGCGCATGCCGAGCACCGTCGCCTGCGCGGTGTTCATGCTCAGCAGCGGTACGCCGATCACCGGGGCCAGCACCAGCGCCATGGCCACCAGCCGCAGCGGGCGCGTCTGGCAGAGGCTGAACAGGGCGTAGGCCAGGCCGACGAATCCGGTGATGACCACCGCCAGCGAGGGCACCAGCAGCCACAGCCCGAAGGCGCCGAGCGCCCCGCCGAGCGGCAGCAGGACGGCGGCGGCCGGGATCCACAGGGCCGTCAGCAGCGGACGCCGGGGCCAGGGCAAGTCGTCCGTCCGGCCCCCGGCGGTCGTCCCTGGACGGGTCGTTCCGGGACGAGTCGTTCCCCGGCGCAGCGTGGCCCGGCCGGTCGTCCAGCGGGTCCTCCGGCCCTTCCCCTCCTGGCCGCGCCGGTGCCGGGGGCCGGGCGCAGGTGTCTGGCTGGATGTCATGGCGAAGGATCCTGCCAGGCCGCCCCGGTGGCGGCGAAGCCCCCTCTGGTCTGTGCACCCGGATCCCGCCCGGCGGCCCCGCCGCGCCGGGCCGCAACGTCCCCGGCGCCTGCGGATTCCATCCCCGGAGTCGGGGCAGACGTCGGGCATGGACGACCGGCGCACGGTGCTTCCGGCCGTACCCGGGCGGGTCGGCCCGGATACGGCCGTCCGCGCGACCCGGCCGGGTGCGCGCGATCATGGTCACGACGGCGCCCCGCCGTCCCGACCGGACCGGGAGCGAGCCATGCCATGGCCAGCCGAGGAGCCTTGCGAGCCCACGCGGGAACGGGCGGACACCCTGCACGTCGCGGTGGACCACGTCGTGGTGGACGAGGAGGGGCCGGTGCGGGTCGTCACCGTGGCCGGGGAACTCGACCACGACTCGGCGGACGGTCTGCGCACCGCACTCGCCCGACCGCTGGAAGGCGGCGTCCGGCGGATCGTCGTCGACCTCGCCGGCCTGCGGTTCTGCGACTCGACCGGGCTGAACATCCTGCTCCGCGCCCACCTGGACACGGAGGCCGCCGGACTGCGGCTGGAACTGGCGGGCCCGAGCCCCACCCTGGCGCGACTGCTGGCGATCACCGGTGCGGACGCCGTGCTGCGGATCCACCCCGACCTCGGCTCGGCACTGAAGGCATCCGAGGGCCCCGCCGGCCCCCTCGGGCCCGCCGCCCCGCCCGAGCCGGCGTGAGGAGGGCGGCCGTGGACAGTGCCGGGAGCGGTGCCCTACCAGGACGGGAGCAGACCAGACGGCTCATGCTCGCGGGCAGCGCCGGCGCGGTGCAGCGCAGCCGCGAGTTCAGCCGTCAGGCGCTGCTGTCCTGGCACTGGCTCCCGGCGCTGGACGAGGCCGGGCGGGCGGTCGTCGAGGACGTCCTGCTGATGGTCTCCGAGCTGGTCACCAACGCCTGCCTGCACGCCCCCGGCGGGCCGCGCGAGCTGCGGCTGCGCTGGGACGGCGCCCGGCTGCGGGTCGAGGTCGCCGACGCCAGCCCCGTGCCGCCGCGGCTGCGCCCGTACGCCGACCCGGGGCAGCCGGGCGGGCACGGCCTGCGCGTGGTGGACCGGCTCGCCCGCGTCTGGGGCTCGCAGCCCGACGACGGCGGGAAGCTCGTCTGGCTGGAAGTCCCGGCTCCGCCGGTTCGCGCGTCCGCCGACGGCCACCGGGGCCGGTCCGGCGGGACGGCGAGCTCCAGCCGGGGCTGACGGCGGCCTCCTCCCCTCTCTCCCTCGTTCCCCGGCTCCTCGCGCGTCGTCGCCCGTCGTCGCCCGTCGTTGCCCGTCGTCGCCTGAGACTCCGCCGCTGCCTTCGACTTTTGCCTTCCACCGGGCGTTTCCGGCTGCCCGTACGGGAAAGTCGTGCTGGCGGAGGCGTCGACGGGTGGGGGAGCACCGGGTTCCCGCCGCCGTGAGGCCCCGGACGGAGCGAGAGGAAACCCGCCACCATGACGAAGCGCCCGCCGAGGCCCGGGGCTTCGGCCGCCGACCGGACCGAGGGCCTCACCGTCGAGACCCGGCCCTGGAGGCTGGGCACCACGCTGGCCCTGTTCGGCGAACTGGACCTGGACTCGGTCATCGACCTGCAGGCTGCCATCGAGGAGGCGCTCGCGGGCCCGCCCGCAGTGATCGTGATCGACTGCGCCGGGCTGGCGTTCTGCGACTCCACCGGGCTCAGCGCCCTGCTCCGGGCCAAGGTGCGGGCCGAGGTCGACGGCAGCCGGATCGAGCTGGCCCGCCCCCGGCCGCTGATCCTGCGCATGCTCGAACTCACCGGTGCCACCGACGCCTTCCTGATCCGCGAGACCGTGCCGGAGTGAGCCCGCCGGACTGACCTGCCGGACTTGCCGGACTTGCCGGACCGAACGGGCGGCGCTGCTCCCGCCTGCCGCCCCGGGGGCGGCGGTGGCACAGTGGGAGCAGGGCGACGGACCCGCCGCCCGCGGAACCGAGGTGGCCGGACGGCGCACCCCGGCCGTCTGAGCGACCCGGACGGTGGACGGATGGGCGAGCACCCCGTACCCGGCGCCGCGGCGGTTGGCCCGGCAGGCGGCACCCTGTTCGCCGACGCCCGCGCCGACGAGCTGCTCGGCGGATTCCGGCGGCTCGCCGCCGAACAACTCCGGTGCTCCAGAGCTGAGTTGGCGGCGTCCATGCCCGGTGACGGTGGTCGCAGCCTGGCCGTCGGCGCCGACGACCACGTCACCGAGCCCGTCGACACCGGCCGCCTGTCCGGCCGGATGCGGACCTGGCCGGGCCCCTCATGACCGCGATGCCTGCCATGACCGGGAGCCGGTTCGTGAGGGCCGCGCCCCGGTTGCCGGGGCTGCCGTGACCGCCGCGCAGGAGCCCGCCGACCGCGCGGCCCGGGCCCTGGCCGAGACCGTCCGACGGCTGCAGGAGGCCGTTGCCCGGGCACACGCCGAGGTGCGGACCAGAGCCGCCGTCGACCTCGCCACCGGCATCCTGGCTGAGCGGCTCGGCCTGCGGCCCGTCGAGGCCGCCGCGTACCTGGCCCGGCTGGCGCGGGAGGCGGGTGTGCCGGTGGCGGTGCTGGCGGCGGACGTCGCGGGGCTGCCGGAACCGGACGAGGGGGCGTTCGCGGTCGGGTCCTCCGGGGACGGGGCGGCCGGCGCCGCCGGGGCCGCCGGGCCTGCCGGGTCCGGGGCCGCCGCGCCGCCCGTCGCGCCCGCGCTCGCCGCCGTGTCCGACCTGCAGCGCGCCGCCGAAGCCGTACTGGACCAGACCGGTGCGGCGCTCGGCGCCCGAGCCGTCGCCGTCTGGCAGCGGCTGCCCGGCGGCGCGCTCGCCCTCGCCGCGCATGCCGGGCTGCCCGCCGACGAGGCCGCCGCCTGGGCCCGGGTGCCACCCGGCGTGCCCACCCCGGCGCAGCGGGTGGTCGGCGGCGGGGTGGAGCTGTGGCCCGGCGAGCCCGGGACCGACGGCCCCTCGGTGGGGTCCGGCGCGGCCCGGGCCGTCCTCCTGCTGCTGGACCACGGGCGGCGCCGCGGCGCGCTGGAGCTGATCTGGCCCGCCCCCGGCCCGGAGCTCGGCCCGCCCCAGCGCCGTCGGCTGTACGCGCTCGCCGACCTCTGCACGACCCTGCTCGGCCCGCCCCCGGACCCGTCCCCAGCCCCGCCCTCGAACCCCGTGGCGGATCCGGCAGCAGACCCGGCGGAGCTCGCGGCGGCGCCCCCGTCGGTGCCCGAGGAGACCGCCGGCCTCCTGGCGGTGCTGCCCACTCCCGCCCTCCTCCTCGATCCCGTCGTCCGGGACGACCAGGCCGTCGACTTCACGATCCGGCGGGTCAACGACCGCTTCCGGGATCCGCTCGGCCGCCCCCGGGACGCCCTGGAGGGCGCCTCACTGGTGGAGACCTACCCGATGGCCTGCGCCGCCGGTCTGCTCGACCGCCTGGCCCGCGCCTACGAGACCGGCGCGCCGTCGCCCGCCGCGCGGGTGCGGCTCGCCCAGCGGGACGACGGGCCCGCCACGCCCCCCGCGGACGCGCTGCTCGCCGTCGCCCCGCTCGGTGGCCGGCTGCTGTTGTGCTGGCAGCCGGACGACGAACGGGCCGAGGAGGACGTTCGCACCGTGCTGCTGCACCAGGCCCAGCGCCTCGCCCGGGTGGCCGGGTTCGAGGAGCGCCCCGCCGAGGGCCTGATCCGCTGGAGCGACGGGCTGCGCGAGCTCTTCGGGCTACCGCCGGGCGCGGCGCCGGTCCCGCTGAACCGGCTCGCGCGGCACACCCACCCGGACGACCGGCCCGCGATCCGGCGCCTGCTGGAGACCGTCCGGCGCCGCCACCGCACCGCCTCCGCGGTCGTCCGGCTGGACCGGCCGGACGGCACCCACCGCTTCACCCGGGTGATCGCCGAGCCCGTCGTGGACGACGCCGGACGGCTGACCGCGATCCGCGGCGCCTACCACGACGTGTCCGTCCAGCACTGGACGGAGGTCGCGCTCGGCGCCACCCGGGAGCGCCTGGCCGACAGCGAGCAGGAGTCCGCCGAACACGCGCAGCTGACGCTGCGGCTCCAGCAGGCCATCCTCCCGGCGGCGCCGCCCCCGGTCGGCGTCACCGGCCTGCACGCCGCCGTCCGCTACCGCCCCGCCGCCCAGCGCGACCGGGTCGGCGGCGACTGGTACGACGTGCTGCCGCTGCCCGACAAGCGGGTCCTGCTCGCGGTCGGCGACGTGGCCGGGCACGGCGTGGGCGCCGCCACCGGGATGGTCGCGCTGCGGCACGCCCTGCGCGGCCTCGCGGTGACCGGCGCCGGCCCGGCCCGGCTGCTCGGGTGGGCCAACACCGTCGCCCTGCGCGAGCCCGGGCAGGTCACCGCCACCGCCGTCTGCGTGCTGCTCGACCCCGTCAGCGGTGAGCTGTGCTGGGCCCGGGCCGGCCACCTGCCGCCGATCCGGCTCGGCCCGGACGGCGCCCACGTGCTGCCGCTGCCGCACGGCATGCTGCTCGGCGCCCTGGACGGCGCCCGGTACGAGGAGTACACCGCCCGGCTCGACCCCGGGGACGTCCTGCTGCTCTACACGGACGGGCTGGTCGAACGCCGGGACCGTCCGGTCGAGGAGTCGGTGGACCAGCTGATCCGCGCCGCCGGCGCCCCCGGCCCGGACCTGGAGCGGTACCTGGACCGGCTGCTCGAACTCAGCCCCGCCGACACCGGCGACGACACCTGCCTGATCGCCGTCCAGACCGGGTAGCACCACGGGCCGTTACGGACCGCCGGGCCCGGGTAGGCGCGACCCGTCGGGGGGCCTGGAACAGGGGGGCCTCGAACAGGACGGAAGGGATTCCCATGGTGCTGCTAGGACTACTGCTGATGGCGGCGTCCGGTACGTTCGTCGGGCTGCTGATCGCGGACAACCTCTCCGGCGGACCCGACTACCAGGCGACGGTCCTCGGCCACGACCTCGTGACGCTGAACAGTCTGGGCGTCTTCCTGTCCGGGGTGGCCCTCGCGCTGCTCTTCTGCCTCGGACTCGCCCTGATGCGGCCGTTCCGGCGGTCCGGACGGCTCTCCCGCGAGGCCGGACCGGCACGTCCGGCGCGGCACCGGGCGGGTTACCGGGAGGCTGAGGCCGTCGAGCCGGTGGAGCCCGTACGGCGGTCCGCGCCGACGGATCGCGCCGCGCCGGGCCACCCCGACGGGGGCCCCGGCCAACGGACGTACGACGAGCGGGCGTACGACGAGCGGGCCTACGACGCGACCGGGTCCGGTGCCCCGCTCTCCGATGAGGCGCGCGTACGGCCCGAGGACCGGGCCGCCGACCCGAACGACCGGGAAGCGCCGACCCGGCAGGGAGGCCGCATCCGCCACCGGTTCGGACACTGACCACCACCCGTGGACACGCGACGGAGGAGGAATGATCACATGGCCGGGGCCGGGGCGCGGGCCGGACAGCGGGTGCCGCAGACCCTGCGCCTGCCGCTCGCGGACCGGCCCGGCGCGGCGGGCGAGGCGCGCGCCGTCACCGCCCGTTTCCTGGCCGACGTGACGGACCGCGGCGTGGCGTCCGACGCCGTCCTGCTGGTCTCGGAACTCGTCGGCAACGCGCAGCGCCACACCGCCGGCCCCGGCGCGCTGCTGCTCGTCCGGGGTACCGAGGCGCTGCGGATCGAGGTCACCGACGCCAGCCCCCGCCCGCCGGTGCCCCGGGTGCCGTACGAGTCGAGCGCACCGGGGGGCCTCGGGCTGTTCCTGGTGAACCGGCTCAGCCGGTCCTGGGGCTGGCGCCGGGACGGGCCGGGCAAGGCGGTCTGGTGCGAGCTGCGGCTGCCCGCCGAATGAGCGCGCCGGTAGGTCGCAGCCGCCGCTCCGCGTGGCCCTTGCCGGGGCTCCCGGTGTCCCCGGTGTCCCCGGTGTCCCCGGTGTCCCCGGTGCTCAGCCGGGTAGACGCCCCAGCGAACCGCACACGGCAAGCCCACCGACCCACGGGAGGCCACCATGGACCTCGCGTTCCTCACCCCACTGCTCGACCGGCCCGGCCCCTGGGCCACCGTCTACCTCGACACCTCCCGCGCCACCGAGGACGCCGTACGGCGCCGGGCCCTGATCGACCGCGCCGCCGTGCACCGGCTGGCCGAAGCCGGGGCCGACGAAGCCACCCTGGCAGCCGTCCGCGACCACCTCGCCCACGAACCCGCCTCCGGTTCCCCGCCCGGTCGGGCCCTGTTCGCGGCCGACGGCGAGGTGGCCCTGGACGTCCCGCTCGCCGTCTCCCCGCCCGACGTCGCCGCCACCTGGGCGCCGCTGCCGCACACCGGCCCCCTGGTCGGCCTGGTCGACGACAGCACGCCCGCCTGCCTCGTCGCCGCCATCGACCGCACCGGGGCCGCACTCGAACGCTACGAACTCGGCCGCCACGCGCCCGCCGGCACGATCGACAGCCCGCAGTGGCAGGGCCGCGGCCACCGCGCCCCACCCGCCGACCGCTACGAATGGCACTACCGGCACCGGGTCGAGGACACCTGGGACCGCACCGCCGCCGTCATCGCCGACCACCTCGCCCGGGTCTGGCCGCAGAGCGGCGCCCGGCTGCTCGTCCTCACCGGCGACACCCGCGAACGCCGGGCCGTCCACGACCGGCTGCCCCGACCGCTGCAAGCTCTCACCGTCGAACTCGACGGCGGCGGCCGGGCCGACGGGACCGTCGGCGACGCCTTCGACCGGCGCCTCGCCGAAGCCTGGGACGACCACCGCGGCCGCCACCTGGCCGAAGTCCTGGACGCCTTCCACACCGCCGTCGGCCGCCCCGGCGGCCACGGCACCGACGCCGCCGGCACCCGGACCGCCCCAGGCCCGGCCGCCCAGGGCATCCCCGCCGTCGTCAGCGCCGCCCGGCAGCACCAGGTCGCCGCGCTGCTCCTCCAACCGAGCGGCCACGACCCCGAGCGCCCGGTCTGGACCGGCCCCGAACCCGACCACATCGGCATCCACCGCGCCGACCTGCGCGGCATGGGCGTCGCCCACCCGACCCAAGCCCCCGCCGCCGACGCTCTGCTGCGCACCGCCGCGGCCTCCGGCGCCGAGGCACTCCTCGTCCCGGACGCCGTCCCCGGCCCGCCCGGCGGCCTCGGCGCCCTGCTGCGCTGGGCAGCCTGACGCCATCCGACGCCCTCCCTCCGCCTCGCCCACCCCGTCGACCTCGTATGGGACTTTGGCTCCCGGCCGCCCGACCAGGCATGATCGGGGCATGGTCGAACGAGTCATTGCAGCGTGTGACGGAGCAGCCAAGGGCAACCCCGGTCCGGCGGGTTGGGCCTACGTGGTGGCGGATTCCGCCGGGGTGCCGCAGCGCTGGCAGTCCGGTGCGCTGGGGCACAGCACCAACAACGTCGGCGAACTGACGGCGCTGCAGCGGTTGTTGGCGGCGACGGACCCGGCGGTGCCGCTGGAGGTGCGGCTGGACAGCACCTACACCCGCGACTCGGTGACCAAGTGGCTGAAGGGCTGGAAGCGCAACGGCTGGAAGACGGCGGCCGGGAAGCCGGTCGCCAACCAGGAGTTGATCCAGGCGATCGACGCGCTGCTGGAGGGCCGGGACGTCGTTTTCGTCTACGTACCGGCCCACCAGGTCGACGGCGACCCGCTGAACGCCATCGCCGACAAGGCCGCCAGCGACGCAGCCCGTACCCAGCAGGACGCCTCGGGCACCGCGGCGGACCTGCCCGTGCCCGACCCGGCCGCCGTCCCGAAGGCGCGCAGCACCCGGACCGGCTCCGGCGCCGTCGGCGCCGCGAAGCGCACCTCCTCGGGCGGCTCCCGCACCCTGGCCGCCCGTTTCCCGGGCACCTGCCCGTGCAGCCGCCCGTACGCCAAGGGCGACAAGATCACCAAGGTCGGCGGCAGTTGGGGCCACCCGGAGTGCGCCGCCGCCCACGCCTGAGGGGCCTGCCCGGCCTGACCTACTGACCGAACGCGACCGGCTCACTGAACACGACCGGCCGACCGCTGAGGCGGCCGGCCGGTCGTGGCGGAGTCGGGCAGGGGGGCGGGATCAGCCCTCCTGCGTCATCTCCTTGATGTCTTCGAAGCTCATGCCGAGCGAGTTGAAGGCGCGGGCCTGCTGCTCCGGCACGCCGAGCTTGGCGAGTTCCTTGAGCTGGGCATCGGTGAGCGGCGCCGCGGTCGTGACCGGCGGGACGCCGCCGCCGTGCGCGGGGGCGAGGCCGCCGGGGCCGGCGGTGAGGCCGAGCACCGCCTTCGTCAGGTCCTGGCTGGTCAGCTTCGTCGCGTCGGCCGGGGCCTGGACGGCCGGGGCCGACTGGTCGAAGGCGAGCTTCACCGGGAAGTTGACGCCCGGCTCGACCTTGTCCGACAGCTGGGCGACGTCGAAGGTGGCCGAGGCGAGCGCACCCTTCTTCAGGTAGAGGTCGACACCGACCTTGCGGTCCGGAACGTCGCTCGGAGCCTGGGTCGGGAACTTCCCGAACTGCTGCGGGAACTTGTCCGCGACCGGCTTGACGGCCTTGAACAGCTCGTCCGCCAACTGACGGGCCGGGGCGCTCATCCAGATGTGCTCGGTGCCGTCCTTCGTGCCCTTGTCCTCGTACGTGACGGTGCGGCCGAGCACGTCCTTGAGGGAGTTGAGCAGCTGCTTGGCGGCCTCCGGGGCAGGGGTCGGCGCGGCACTCGGGGAGGCCTTCCGGCCCTCGTTCTTCTTCGCCTCGTCGGCGAGTTCCTGGAGGTCGAGCGCGACCCACTTGCCGGCCAGTACGTCCTTGACGGCGCCCATGTCGGCGGGCAGGTCCCGGCTGACGCCGTCCACCTGGGACGGGTCCTCGCCGACCAGCTTCACGAAGCCCTTGGCGTCGACGTGCAGGTAGCCCTTGGCGTCGACCTGGCGGTACTCCAGCAGCGCGGTGCCGTTGCGGTCGGAGATCACGTAGGAGACGCGCACCGACTTGTCGAGCGTCAGGTCGTTGCTGCCGCCCTTGCCCGCGGCGCTCTTGAAGGCCTCGACCTCCTTGAGCGGCTTGTCGGCGGAGATCGCGACGGAGACCGCGAGTCCGGACATCGCCTTGGCGTTCTTCTCGTTCATGCCGCCGTCGGTGCCCTTGTCCCCGGTGGCCTTCGCGAAGGCGACGATCTGCTCGGGGGTGGCGTCGATGGAGAGCTTGAAGCCGGCCGACTTGCCGTCACCGACCTTGTCGAAGGCCTTGGACACCTTCTGGGCGGCCGAAAGCTGTTCGACGGTGCCGCAGGCGGCGAGACCGGTGGCCAGGACGGAGGCGGTGACGGCGATGGGCATCGCACCGCGGGCGGCCCGGCGGATAGCGGTGTTGATGGTGCAACTCCTGTGTGACTGGGCCCGATCGGTCGACCGGGTCTTCCCTCCCCTGTGGCGAGCAGCGCCACAGCGCATACACATGTGATCACATTATCGGCAAGGTGGTGCGCCATTATTTGCCGCAGGCTTTAATCGATCTGGCCGGAAACATCCCGTAATGACCTGATCCATGACTGTTCGTCTCCGTCGGAAGCGCGCCGACCGGCCCGGTGGAACATGGCGAAAGCTTTGCCGGCGAAGGCCGTTCGGGGCCCACCGGCCTCATCGCCAGCTGCTAGCCTCAGCCGATTTCCCGCCGAGCAAGGTCGGCGGACACGACGGGGTAAGAGGTACCGAAAGCATGGCAATACGCCGGGCCACACAGAAGGCGCAGGTCGTCGAGAAGCTGTCGCAGGTGGCACCGCCGGGAGAGACCTTCATCGCGTGCGTGCACGTCGAGACCGGTCCGAGCCCGTGGCTCAACGCGGTCTTCGACGAGGTGCCGCTGCTCGGCCTGATCGTCGCACTGACCCGTCGGTTCTACTTCCTGACGCTCACCAACAGCTCGGTGGTGGTCAACTCGGCCAGCCGCTGGACCAACCGCCCCGGAGACGTGGTCGCGGTGTTCCCGCGGCAGGCGTTCCCGGTCAGCCGGGTCAAGCGGGCCACCGTCTGGAGCTCGATGTACCTGCAACTGCCCACCAGCGCCAAGCCGACCCGGCTGAACGTCCACCGCTACTGGCGGACCGAGCTGGACCAGCTCAGCGCGGCCTTCCCGCCCGGGTCGATCGACCCGACCTCGCAGCCGTTCGAGCTCGCGCCGGCCGGCCAGCCCTACCCGCCGCAGCAGGTCCAGCCCTACCCGCACCCGGGCCAGCCCTACCCGCCGCAGGGGCAGCCCCTGCCGCAGCAGGCGCAGCCCTACCCGCCCCAGCAGGCCTACCCGCCGGCGCAGCCGTACGCCGCCCCGCAGGCGCAGGCGCAGCCGTACCCGCAGCAGCCGCAGCCGTACCCGGGCCAGCAGCCCATGCCGTACCCGCCGCAGCAGGCGTACCCCGCCCCGCCGGCGCAGCCCTACCCGCCGCAGCAGCCGTACGGCGGCCGGCCGGGCCACCCGGGCCAGGGGTGACCTGCCCGCAGCCGGGCTGAACGCACGCCGGCCCCGGCTCCCATCCAGGGAGCCGGGGCCGGCGGTTCTGCGCGGTGCCGGGCGGTCCCCGCGACTACAGGACGATGACGACGAAGGCCACGGCGCTGATGACGACCACGGCGAGCACGCCGACCACCGTGGGCGTCAGCCGGTCCCGGAACTGCTTCGGCGGCTTCACCCGCTGCGTGGGGTGCGTGCTGTACTCCCACCAGTTCACCACCCGCTGGACGTTCACCTCGAAATCGGCGGCCGGGTAGATCGGGCTGGTCTGCAGGCCAGGCAGCGAGCGGCGCCGCCCGTCGGTGAGGAAGACCCGCGCGGCGTACGACGTCGAGCCGTTGGCCTTGGTCTCCCGCACGTCGACCCACCGGACGTCGTGCCAGGGGTAGGTGCGGCCGGCCCCGAGGCCCCAGCAGACGGTGACGCCGTCGGCGCCGACCCGGCTCCAGGACCGCCAGCTCAGGGTGAAGGCCAGCGCGCCGGCCACGAGCGTGCCGAGGACCAGCCAGACGGTGCCCACGGTGCCCAACCTCCGGACGCCGAGGAACAGTTGGGCCGCGACGACGAGGAGCAGCGGGAGGATATTCGACCACGAGGGCCGGAACAGGTCTTTCCCCCGGAAGATCAGTTCGTTCACACGGCGCACCCTACGCCCGCGCCCCCGGGCCGGAACAGGGGTTTCCCGTGCTACCTGCCGCCCTTCGGACCGCCCTTCCCGCCGTCCTTCCCGCCCGCCGTCCGCTGCGACTCCCGGAGGGTGCGCCGGGCCGCACCCAGGGTCAGCAGGCCCCACAGGGCGGCGAGCACGGCGGTGGCGTAGACGCCGCCGCCGCGGAACGACAGGTCGTCGTCCAGCGAGGCCGGCGGCACCCAGCCCGCCGGGTCGACCAGTACGTTCATGGTCTGGCCGACGTCGTACGTGCCCGAGCAGCCGAAGCCGCCGACCTGGGGGTGGGGCAGCGGCTGCCCGTCGGCGCGGCGGAGGTCGCAGGTCCAGCTCACCTTTCCGCTCTTGTCCTTGGCGCTGTGGGCGGCGGTGACCACCACCGCGGTCTTGACCGCGCGATGAGCCAGGATCTGCGCGCGGATGCTGGTCGTCGGGATCACCAGCAGCAGCACGCCGACCAGGACGGCCGGCCAGATCACCCAGCCGCGGGCCCGGACGAACCCCAGCCCGATCACGCCCGCCGAGAGCACCAGGAACGCGGGGATCGTGCAGAGCGCCTGGTAGTCCGGGTTGGTGGCGATCGCCAGCAGACCGACCATCAGCACCGGGGTGAGCAGCCCGACCAGCCAGGCCGTCCGGCGGACCGTCCGTGGCGACAGCTGCGGCTCCGGCCGCCGCCGGACCCGTTTCGGCGGCCGTACCACTCCGTTCGCGAGCGGTCTCTTCTGCTTCTTGCGGCCTGCCATGGCGTCCCCGTCCGGTGGTGCGTCGTCGTGCTTGCGCCAGTGTGCCCCCAGCCCCCGACGCCCGGTAGGGCGGGTGCCGGATCCCCGCGGGCGACCACGACCCGCTCGCCGAGCACTGACCGCCGGGGCGGCAGCGGGTGTGGAATGCGTCACCCGTCACCCCCCGGAGGCGGTTCGGCCCCTTACGATCCTGAACGCCGAAGTGGGGCGCCGCCGTACCACGGCGGTGCCCCACCCGGTGCCCAGCGATCCGCCCGAGGAGAAGCGCACGTGACCACCCCCACCACCGCGCCCGACAGCTACTACCAGCGCACCGGCGAGCACAGCTACAAGCCCACCCTGCAGGCCCAGGGCGCCTGGCACCCCGACGAGCAGCACTTCAGCCCGCTGGGCGGCCTCATCGTCCACGCGATCGACCGTCAGCGGGCCGACCGTCAGCGAGTCGGCCACCAGGGGGTCGGCCGCCCCGGTGAGGGCCTGGCGCTGGCCCGGATCAGCTTCGACATACTCGGCCTGATCGCCCTGGAGGAGTTCGAGATCACGGTGGAGACCGTCCGGCCCGGGCGCACCATCGAGCTGGTCGAGGCCACCGTGGTGGTCGGGGAACGCGCCGTCGTCCGGGCCCGCGCCTGGTTCCTCGCCGAGCTCGACACCGCCGCCGTCGCCGGCACCCACGACGAGCGGATCCCGGGGCCCGAGGAGTTCGAGCCCTGGGCGATGGACGGCGAGTGGGGCGGCGGCTACATCGCCTCGATCGACGTCCGCCGCCGCGAGACGGCCCCCGGGCGTGCCGCGGCCTGGATCTCCTCCCGGGCCGAGCTGGTCGCCGGAGAGCCCAGCAGCCCGCACGCCTCCTTCATCGCGCTCGTGGACACCGCCAACGGCATCGCCGCCCGGCAGAGTCCCGCCGAGTGGATGTTCCCCAACACCGATCTGACGATCCACTTCCACCGCCGCCCGGAGGGCCGCTGGACCGGCCTGGACACCCGCGTCAGCTTCGGCCCGGCCGGCCACGGCGTCACCAGCACCGTCCTGCACGACGAGCACGGCCCCCTCGGCCGTGCCGAGCAGATCCTCACCGTCCGCCCGCAGCCCGCACGTTGACCGAACCGGCGCGAGACGGCACCGTCCTCAGCGCATGACGGGCCCCGACGCCGCCGGCCGCGGTGGCGGCGGCGTCGGGGCCCGGTGCGTCAGCCGGGCAGCGAGTCCATGAAGGAGCTGACCGAGAAGACCGCCTTGCCCGGGCCGGGCGGCCCGTAGCCGGGCGGGGAGGAGAGGCCGAACTCCTCCAGGGTGGCGCGGTAGGTCCGCAGCAGCCGGATGTGGTACTCCAGCGGGGCGCCGTGCGGGTTGGCCTTGCCGAGGGGCGTGGTGGGTTCGGGGCACCAGGTGGTGAAGCGCGGGACCACGCCGTGGGACATGAAGAAGCGCAGGCCCTCCTCGGTGGAGGCGATCGCCTCGTCGACCGTGGCGAAGCCGAAGGGCTCGGCCATCTCCACGCCAGCGACGAAGTTGGGGATCACGTTCTCCGGTCCGAACACCTCGGTGGAGTCCAGGATCCGGCGGTGCCACTCGTCGCGGCCGACGTAGCGTTCCTTGCCCGGGCAGTAGAGCTCGAAGAGCCGCCTGTCCCACACCTCGAAGTTGGGATGGTAGATCCGTACGCCGTAGTCGTGGAAGCGCTGGACGTCGTCGCGGGGCAGTGCCTGCGCCACCACCTTGCCGATCCAGCGCCCGGGGAAGCGCTCCTCGATGGCCTTGGCGTACTGGCCGTAGAAGTCGGCCTCGTCCCGGCCGCCGATGTGCGAGGTGATCGCGCCGCCGGTGAGGGTGTACGCCTGGGAGGTGCGGGCGGTGTCGTGCTCGTCGATCAGCGCGAGTGCCTCCAGCACCTCCTCGACCGGCTTGACCCCGGTGTACGGGCGGCCGGCGGCCTTGTGCTGGCGCCAGTTGTGGTTGATGTCGCAGTACTGGCACTCCTCCTTGGCGCCGAAGTACTGGCAGACCCGGAACACCGTGAGGTAGATCAGGTAGCCCCACTGGATGGTCGGGGCGACCTCCATCACAGACTTCCCGTTGGCCAGCGTGTGCCGGTAGTAGTCCGGCATCGGGGGCAGACCGACGTCGGCGATCCGGGCACCGTCCAGGTAGAGGCCGAGGGTGCCGTCCTCCCCGGCGCCGACCCGGTAGGGCGAGTCCGGGTTCACCCGTACTGAAACCACGGTGCGGCGCAGCCCGTACGGGCCGCCGGTCAGCACGATCTCCTCCGGCGGCCGGTTGAGCGCGGCGGCGCCCAGCTCGGGCAGGGTGCGGTGGTCGAAGGAGAAGATGAAGTACGACTTCGGCTTGACCTCGCCGCCTCCGGCACCGGCCCCGGCGCCGCCGCTGAGCGCGGACTCGTCGAAGGCCATGCCGCCGCGCAGCAGGTCCTCCTTGATCACCGCCTCCCGGGGGACGTCGGAATAGCGCTCCATGAGGTCCTCGACGAGTGCGGTGCGGCTGCGGGGCTGGCTCTCCATGCGCTGGTCTTCCTTCCTGGCCCCGATCCTCGCTCGGCGCCGAGCCCATTCTTCTCCCCCTTACGCGGCCGGTCGTGCACCGGTCGGGCGCCGGTCCGGGCGCCGGTCGTGCACCGGTCCGGGCGGAGGCGGCCGGATCGGGACACGGGCCGGGTGCGCAGGGTTGACGCGAGGCGCGGGGCCGTCGAGCGGAGAAGCGCGCCCTGGAGGGCGGTTCGATGCATGACAGGGACGCCCCCAAACGCCGTCAGCATGAACGTTCACCCTATCGGGTGTAGAAGATCGTTCGTTGCGTTCCGGAACCGCCCTGCGCGCCTACGGTTGGGACGAGCGAGGCGGGGCCACGACGCCCCGACTCCCCTTCCCGGCGGCCACGATGACGAGCCGTCATATCGTCCGATCCTTCTCAGAGGAGGCTTCATGCCCCTGCGTGTCAGTCCGGACTCACCACCCGGACCAGCGGCCGCCCCGGCGGCGGGCCCGTGAGCTCCTCGGCGGTCGAGCGGATCCTGGGCGGGCCCACCGGACTGGGCACCGCCGGGCTGCAGTTGAGGCCGCAGGCCCCGGCGCCCGAGGCCCTGGTCCCCGACGTCCAGGCGCCGCCCGTCCAAGCGAATCCCGTCCAGGCGCCGCCCGTTCAACCGCATCTGGTCCACGCGCCATCCGCGCCACCCGTGCTGCCCGGCGCGGGCGTGCTCGGGGTGGCTCCGGCGGCCGAGGCGCCGAGCAGCGGCAAGCCCAGGACCGGCGACCCCATCCCCGGTCTGTACCACCACCCGATCGCCGAGCCCGACCCGGCCCGGGTGGAGGCGCTCAGCCTGAAGATCAAGGCCTGGGCGATCGACGAGATCGAGCTCTACCCGCCGGAGTGGGAGAAGGACTTCGACGGATTCTCCACCGGGCGCTACATGGTGGCCTGCCACCCCGACGCGCCGAGCCTCGACCACCTGATGCTCGCGGCCCGCCTGATGGTGGCCGAGAACGCGGTGGACGACTACTACTGCGAGGACCTCGGCGGATCGCCGGTCGGCCTGGGCAGCCGCCTGCTGCTCGCGCACACCGCGCTCGACCCGCTGCACACCACTCCGGAGTACCAACCGGACTGGGAGGCCTCGCTGTCCGAGGACCCGCCGCGCCGGGCGTACCACTCGGCGATGCAGTACTTCACCCGCGCCGCCACGCCCTCGCAGGCCGACCGCTTCCGGCACGACATGGCGCGGCTGCACCTGGGGTACCTGGCCGAGGCCGCCTGGGACGAGGTGGACCACGTGCCGGAGGTCTGGGAGTACCTGGCCATGCGCCAGTTCAACAACTTCCGACCCTGCCCGACGATCACCGACACCGTCGGCGGTTACGAGCTGCCCGTCGAGCTGCACGCGCTGCCCGCGATGCAGCGGGTGATCGCACTGGCCGGCAACGCCACCACGATCGTCAACGACCTGTACTCGTACACCAAGGAGCTGTCCAGCCCCGGACTGCACCTGAACCTGCCCGTGGTGATCTCCGAACGCGAGGGCGTCTCGCGCAAGGAGGGCTACCTGAAGGCGGTCGGGGTCCACAACGACCTGATGCACGCCTTCGAGGCGGAGGCGGCCGCGCTGGCCGTGGCCTGCCCGGTGCCGACGCTCGTACGGTTCCTGCGCGGCGTGGCCGCGTGGGTCGACGGCAACCACTACTGGCACCAGACCAACACCTACCGCTACACCCTGCCCGACTTCTGGTGACCGCCCCCGGCGGCGACACCCGTCCCCGGCGAGGACACCCGCCCTCGGCTGCGACACCCGCTCCCGGCGAGGACACCCGCCCTCGGCTGCGACACCCGCTCACGGTAACCCTTCGTAAGAACTTTGGAGTTGAACCATGTCCCTGACCGACGACCTCACCACCTCCGGCAACGCCATCCCCGGCCCGGCGACTCCCTACCAGGGCGACATCGCACGGTACTGGGACCACGAGGCTCGCCCGGTCAACCTTCGCCTGGGCGACGTCGACGGCCTCTACCACCACCACTACGGCATCGGCGAGATCGACCAGGCCGCCATCGGCGACCCGACCGACAGCGAGCGCGAGAAGAAGGTCATCGCCGAGCTGCACCGCCTGGAGTCCGCCCAGGCCGACGTGCTGCTCGACCACCTCGGCGACATCCCGTCCGACGGCACCCTGGTCGACGCCGGCTGCGGTCGCGGCGGCTCGATGGTGATGGCCCACCAGCGCTTCGGCTGCCGGGTCGAGGGCATGACCCTCTCCACCCAGCAGGCCGAGTTCGGCAACAAGCGCGCCGCCGAGCTCGGCATCGGCGCGTTCGTCCGCTCCCGGGTCGCCAACATGCTGGACATGCCCGTGGAGACCGGTTCGGTCGCGGGCTCCTGGAACAACGAGTCCAGCATGTACGTCGACCTGCAGGACCTGTTCGCCGAGCACTCCCGGGTGCTGAGCGTCGGCGGCCGGTACGTGACCATCACCGGCTGCTGGAACCCGCGGTACGGCCAGCCCTCGAAGTGGGTCTCGCAGATCAACGCCCACTTCGAGTGCAACATCCACTCCCGCCGCGAGTACCTGCGGGCGATGGCTGACAACCGCCTGGTGCCGCAGGCCGTCATCGACCTGACCCCGGACACCCTGCCCTACTGGGAGCTGCGGAACACCACCTCGCTGGTCACCGGCATCGAGGAGGCGTTCATCGAGTCCTACAAGGACGGCTCGTTCCAGTACGTGCTGATCGCGGCCGACCGGGTCTGATCCGGCGGCGGTGTGAAGCGGCGGCCTCCTCGCACCCGCGAGGAGGCCGCCGCCGTCCGTCCGGCACCGGGACGCCTGTCCGGTACCGGGACGCCCTACCGCCGGGTGAAGGTGAGGTGCGTGACGCCGCTCGGGCTGGTCACCACCTCCGTGTGGAAGCGCTGCTCCAGCCCTTCGAGCCCCGCCCAGAGCGGCTCACCCCGGCCGAGGACGATCGGCACGACGACCACGTGCAGGTGGTCGATCAGGTCGGCCGCCAGGAAGGCCCGGACGGTGCTCGGGCCGCCGCCGATCCGTACGTCCTGGCCGCCGGCCGCCTCCCGGGCCCTGCGCAACGCCTCCTCGGGGGCCGCGTCGAGGAAGTGGAAGGTCGTGCCGCCCTCCATCTGCACGGCCGGGCGCGGGTGGTGGGTGAGCACGAACACCGGGGTGTGGAACGGCGGGTTCGACCCCCACCAGCCCTTCCACTGCTCGTCCTGCCAGGGGCCGCGCTGCGGGCCGAACTTGTTGCGGCCCATGATCTCGGCCCCGATGCCGTCGCCCCAGGTGCGGGCCATCGCGTCGTCCACGCCGGTGTCCCCGCCGTCCTCGCCGTGCATCCGCCGGAACGTCCGGGTGGCGAAGAACCAGCGGTGCAGCCGGTCGGCGGCGTGGCCGAACGGCGCGTCGAGGCTCTGCCCCTCGCCGGTGCCGTAGCCGTCGAGGGAGATCGAGAAATTGTGGACCCGGACCAGGGACATGGGCTTCCTCCGCCGTTCGGCGCCTCGGTGCGGCCGGACCGCACCCCTTTCGCGGGCCACGCTAACCCGCGGCACTGACACTCTGACGCTCCGTCATCGGCGCTGGCGTGGCGGCGGGGGGCAAGGGAGGACGGGGAGAGGCAGGGAACAGGGAGAGGCAGGGAACGGTGGAGAAGCAGTGCAACTGTCACGCTATTGTCGTGCCTTCTTCACACGGAGCACGCCCTGGGCGGCGATGCTTCGTCAGGTTGCCCGGAGCCGGGCGGCCGCCACGTTCCGACCCTCGGGGGGTTCCCATGAAGATACGCCGCGCCCTGACCGGATTCCTCACCGCCGGCCTGCTCGCCGGCACGGCGGCGCTGCTCGCGACCGTCCCGGCGGACGCCGCCCCGAGCGGGACGGGCGACCTGCCGTTCGGCTCGGCCACCACCGTCGGCCTGCACAACACCTACGACCCGGCCGCCTTCCCGTACCTCGCCCAGGGGCTGGACACCGGCACCGGCATGATCGAGCTGGACCTCTGGCCGGACATCGTGACCGAGGAGTGGAAGGTCAGCCACTCCAACCCGCTCGGCAACGCCAACAACTGCACGGCGGCGAGCACCCCCGCCCAGCTGTACAGCGGCGGCACCAACAAGAACCTGGAGAACTGCCTGGACGACGTCCGAGTCTGGCTCGCCGCACACCCAGCCGCCGGGCCGCTGGTGATCAAGCTGGAGCTCAAGCCGGGCTTCTCCGCCAACCTCGGGATGGGCCCCGACCAGCTGGACACGCTGATCGCCGGGCACCTCGGCTCCGCGGTGCTGCGCCCGGCCGACCTGCTGGCCAAGCCCGGCGGCGGCGCGTACCCGAACCTCGACGAGGCGGTGCGGGCGGGCAACTGGCCGAGCCGTTCGGCGCTGGCCGGCAAGGTACTGCTGTACGCGATCCCGGGCACGGTCGAACTGGGCAACCCCTTCGACACCCTGCACACCGACGTCGAGTACGGCCGGCACCTGCGCGACCTCGCGTCGGCGGGCCGGATCGGCCAGGCCCAGGTGTTCCCGTCGGTGCTCGGCGCCGCGGCAGGGGATCCGCGCGGCCGGTACACCGGCGCGGACGCCTCGATCCGGCCGTGGTTCGTGGTCTTCGACGGTGACGCCGCCACCTACGTCAACGGCATCGACACCGCCTGGTACGACGACGCGCACTACCTGCTGGTGATGACGGACGCCCAGAAGGTGGCCCCGGCGATCAGCGGCACCGACCCGACGGCCGACCAGGCCCGGGCTCGCACGGAGCTGCTGGCCAGGGCACACGCGAGCATCGTGTCGAGCGACTGGCGCAAGGTGCCGGCGGTGCAGTCCCTGGTACTGCCGCGCGGCTGACGCCCGGGCGGTGGGCAGTACGGCGGGGCCTGCCCGCCCGGCGGGCACCGGGGGGCGGTAGCGTTCGGCGCCGTACTGTCCGTCTCCCCGGGAGGTTCCCGTGCCGCAGATCCTGGTCGACCACTCGGCCGAACTCGACTTCGACCGGGCGGCCCTCGCCGCCGAGATCCACCAGGCCGTCACCGAGGTGATCGACACCACCGTGGCCGACTGCAAGACCCTCTTCCGCACCGCCGCGCACCACCGGGCCGGGGACGGTACGACCGGTGAGGCCGTCGTCCTGGTCGAGGTCAAGATCCTGGCCGGCCGCACCACCGAGCAGCGTGCCGCACTGACGGCCCGGGTGCTCGCCGCGCTCCGCGCCCGGATCGCCCGGCCCGCCGCCATCGGGGTCCAGGTCACCGAACTCGACCGCGACACCTACCGCTTCGTCCACCACCCCGGGCACTGACCGCCACCCCGGGAACTGACCTCCATCGCGGGCACTGACCACAGGCCGACCAGGGGAACGCGGCCGCGCCGTGCACCCGGCTCGTCAGCCGGGCGCACGGCGCGCCGTGGTGCCGCGGGGGATCAGTCCGTCGGGCAGTGCGTTCCCGCCGTCGGCACGGTGCCGTCCAGCAGGAAGGTGTCGACCGAGGCGCGGATGCACTTGCTGGCGCCGTACGCGGTGTGGCCCTCGCCGTCGCGGGTGAGCAGGACGGCGTTGCCGAGTTCGGCGGTGAGCTTCTCGGCCCACGCGTACGGGGTGGCCGGGTCGCCGGTGCTGCCGACGACCACGATCGGCGCGGTGGCGGCGGACTTGATGGCGTGCGGCTTCTCGGTGGAGCGGAACGGCCAGACCCGGCAGTCCGGGTCGAACAGCGCCGCGAGCGGGTCGTGCTTGCTGACCATCGGGGCCTTGGCGGCGAGGTCGGTCAGGGCGGCCTGCAGCTGCTCGCCGGCCGGGGCGTCGGTGGCGCCGTCGGCGCAGTGGATGGCGGTGTAGGCGTCCGCGGCGGCCTGGTAACGGCCGTCCGTGTCGCGGCCGTTGTAGCCGTCGGCGATGGCGAGCAGGTCGTCGCCCTTGCCGCGCACCATGGCCCAGCCGAGGGAGTTGCGCAGGCCGGCCCAGGCTTTCTCGCCGCCGTAGAGCCGGCTGATCACGCCGTTCCAGGCCGCGCTGGAGGTCAGGGTGCGGCCCTTGGCGGCCTTCAGCGGCTTGTCCTTGAGCCCGTCGAGGAAGTCGGCGAGCTTCTGCGGGGCGAGGCCGGCGTCGGTGCCGAGCGGGCAGGGGTCCTTGGTGACGCAGTCGGCGGCGAAGGCCTTCAGGGACCGCTCGAAGCCGGCCGACTGCTCGATGTTGTGCTGCACCAGGGGGGTGGAGGCCGAGGTGGCGCCGTCCAGGACGAGCCGGCCGACCCGGTCCGGGAACTCCTCGGCGTAGAGCGAGCCGAGGTAGGTGCCGTAGGACATGCCGAGGTAGCTGAGCTTCTGGTCGCCGAGGGCGCCGCGCAGGACGTCCATGTCGCGGGCGGTGTTGCGGGTGCTGACGAAGGGGAGCACCTGGGCGTACTTGGCCTGGCAGGCGTCGGCGAGCTGCTTGCCGTGGTCGGCGCCGGGCGTGTCGGTGTTGAGCCAGGCGTCCCGGGCCTGGTCGTCGAGGCACTTGAGCGGGCTGGTGCCGTCCGTGCCGCGCGGGTCGAAGCCGACGAGGTCGTAGCGGTCGTGCAGCGGGCCGTCGAAGCGCTTGGGGTCGAACGTGACCATGTCGACGCCGGAGCCGCCCGGGCCGCCCGGGTTGAGCAGCAGCGAGCCGATCCGCTGGTCGGGCTTGGTGGCGGGGTTGCGCACCACGGCGACGTCGAGGCTGGCGGTGGCCGGGGCGGTGTAGTCGAGCGGCACCTTGAGCGTGGCGCACTGCAGGGCCGAGGTGTCCTGCTTGTTCTGCGGGTCCTTCGGGCAGGCCGCCCAGGCGAGTTGCTGGCCGTAGAAGGTCTGGAGGGCCGGGTCGGCGGCGCCGGTGGGCTTGGCCGTCGGGGTGGCGGGCGGGGTGGTGCTCGGCGCCGTGGCGTCGGCGGCGGAGGCCGTGGTGGCCGTGGGCGCGGTCTTGCCGCTGCCGCCGCCGGTGCAGCCGGCCAGCAGGAGGGCGGCGGCGGTGACGGCGGTGACGGCGACGGGCAGGGCGCGCCGCGGGGTTCTGGTGATCATGGAATACACCGCACACAAATATCACCCGACTGTCACATCAGTCACATGGGTATCCCGCCGGGGCTTCCGGAGACCGACCCTGGCCCGGCCGATCGGGCCTGAGGCACTCGATTCCGCCGCACCGCGAACGATGTCATGCTGAGGCCATGACAGAGAGCAGTGCGATCGCCCCGAGCCGTCACCGGTCGGAAGTCGGCGGCCGTCGGAAGGAGTTGGCGGCGGCGACGGTCGGGTCGGTGGTCGAGTCCTTCGACTGGAACATCTACGCCGTCCTCGCGCCCTACTTCGCGGCCGACCTCTTCGGCCACGGCAAGCACGGAGTCGGCGGTGTGCTCGGCGCCTACGTCACCTTCGCGGTGGGCTTCGTGGCCCGGCCGGTCGGCTCGTACCTGATCGGACGGCTGAGCGACACCCGCGGCCGGCGCTTCGCGCTGAGCCTCGGCATGGCGGTGATCGCCGTCGCGAGCCTGGGCATCGCCGCGGTACCCGGCCAGCGCACGATCGGGGTCTGGGCGGCCGTGCTGGCCGTCGCCGCGCGGGTCGTGCAGGGCCTCGCCTTCGGCGGGGAGGCGCCGAGCGTGGCCGCGTACGTGACCGAGACGGCTCCGCCGCGGCACCGCTTCGCGTTCAGCTCGGTCTCCTACGGCGGGATCATCCTCGGCTCGCTGCTCTCCTTCGGGGTGCTCACGCTGCTCATCCACACCATCGGCAAGTCCGGCCTGGAGAACGGCGGTTGGCGCTGGGGCTTCGTGGTCGCCGCGCTGCTCGGGCTGGCCGCCGTCTGGGTGCGCAGGGCGGCGCCGGAGAGCGACGAGTTCCACCGGGCCCGGGCGCGCACGGAGGCGAACGGCCGCCCGCCCTTCCTGCGGACGCTCCGCGAGCACCGCTGGGCGGTGCTCACCGTCTTCCTCAACACCCTGGGCGGCACGGTCGGTTACTACTTCGCCCTGGTCTACCTGCCGCAGTACGCCGCCGCCTACCACGTGATCGACAAGGAGGAGGCGGCCTCCTTCATGACCGTCGTGCTCGGCGTGGTGCTGGCCACCATGCTGCTCACCGGCGCCGCCGCCGACCGCTTCGGCCTGCTGCCGGTGGCCCGGATCGGGTTCGGCCTGCCGATCCCGCTGGTCGCGGTGCTGCTCGCCGGGCTGCGCCAGGGCTGGCTGCCCTTCCAGGTCGTCGCCGTGCTGCTGGGCATGCTGGTGGCGACGGTGCTCGGCACCCTCAACGTCTTCACCGGGCTGCTGTTCCCGACCGAGGTACGGGCGGTGGGCCTCGGCGTGGTCAACGCGGCCACCATCGCCGCGTTCGGCGGCACCTTCCCGCTGCTCGCCGAGTGGTTGAGCGACCGGCACTGGCTCGGCGTGATCCCGGCGTACGTCACGGTCTGCACGATGGGCCCGGCCCTGGCGCTGCTCACGGCCGTGAAGGTGCCCTCCTTCGCCGCCGCCGTCCGGGGCGCGGAGGCCGGCGTCCGCCCTTCACCGGAATCCGCCTGACGGTCGGTCACCGGCTGTGGTTGAGTGGTCGGACAAGCGCCGAACGGGGAGGGCGAGCGTGGACACCAACACGCCGGAGGCCAGTGGGCCTGACAGCTGGCTGATCGACGCCGGGTTCGAGGAGCCGCCGCAGGTCGACCTGCGCACCGACCGGGCGCACTCCGCCCGCGTCTACGACTACCTGCTCGGCGGCAAGACGAACTTCCCGGCGGACCGCGAGGTCGGCGACCGCGTCCTCGCCGACCTGCCCGGCGCGCGGGAGGGTGCCACCGCCGCCCGCGCGGTGATGCACCGGATGGTCCGCCGGCTCGCCGAGGTGCACGGCATCCGCCAGTTCCTGGACGTCGGCAGCGGCATCCCCACCGCGCCCAACCTGCACGAGGTCGTCCAGTCGGTCGACCCGTCCTGCCGCGTCGTGTACGTGGACAACGACCCGATCGTGCTCGCCCACTCGCGCGCGCTGCTCACCAGCACCCGCGAGGGCCGCACCGCCTACGTCCAGGGCGACCTGCGCGAGCCGGAGCGGTTCCTCGCCGACCCGGCGGTGGTCGCCACCCTGGACCTCGACCGGCCGATCGCGCTGACGCTGATCAACATCGTCCACTTCCTCTCCGACGAGGCCGCGCACCCGCCCGTCCGCAAGCTCCTGGACGCCCTGCCCGTCGGCAGCTTCCTGGCGTTGACGGCCGGCACCGCGGACACCTCGCCGGAGCGGGCCGCGCTGGGCACCCGCCGCTACGCCGAGGCCGGGATCGAGGTGCACCTGCGCTCGCGCGAGGGCGTCGAGCGCTTCTTCGCCGGGCTGGAGCCGGAGGACCCGGGCGTGGTCCTGGTCGACCGCTGGCACCCGGAACCGGGCGAGGTGCCGGCCCGGGGCCCGGCCGACGAGGCGGTCGCGGTGTACGGGGGGCTGGCGCGCAAGGTGTAGCCCGCCGTCCGGTGAAGGCCGATTGACGCAGCGTCATATTTTCTACTCGCCAGGCCGGAGTCTGCCAAAACGATCGTACAGCCGTGAACATGTCATTAAAGTGACAGCCCGTCGAATCCCCCACTCGACAGGCGGAGTGTCATGACCATTGCACGCAGGTCCATCCTCAAAGGCACCTCGGCGGCCGGAGCCGCCCTCGTCGCGGCCGGCTCGGCCGCTGCCGCGCCACCGGCAGCCGCCGAACCGGCCGACGACGCACCCACCAGCCCCCTCCTGCAGACCACCCCGCACCGCACCGGAGCAGCCGGCGTCACCGGCCTCCACCTGCAGTTCGGCACCGACCCGGCCACCGAGATGACCGTCTCCTGGCTCACCCCGCAATCCGTCCGCCGGCCCCAGGTCCGGTACGGCTCACCGGACGGCGGCCTCGGTCGGCTCGCCCAAGCCGAGACCCGCACCTACCGGGACTCACTCGACCAGGCCGAGGTGTACGTCCACCACGCCCGGCTCACCGGCCTACGACCCGGCACCACCTACCTCTACAGCGCCGGCCACGACGGCGCGAACCCCGAGAACGGCAGCTTCACCACCGCCCCCCGCGGCCGCGCCCCCTTCACCTTCACCAGCTTCGGCGACCAGGCCACCCCGAACCTGCGCCGCCTGGTGGCCTTCCCGGACGGCATGCCCTCGCCGCTCGGCAAGTACCCGCTGTACACCAGCAGCCAGGTCGGCACCCTGAACTCCGCCGACATCGTGGCCGCCGTCGAACGCGTCGGCCCGTTGTTCAACCTCGTCAACGGCGACCTCTGCTACGCCTCCTACGGCGGCCGACGCGGCCAGAGCCGCACCGCCACCTGGGCCGACTGGTTCATCAACAACAGCCGCTCGGCCCGGCTGCGCCCCTGGATGCCGTGCGCCGGCAACGGCGAGAACGAGAGCGGCAACGGCCCCATCGGCGCCCTCGGCTACCAGACGTACTTCTCGCTGCCCGACTCCACCGCCTCCTCCGACGAGGAGACCAGGGGCATGTGGTACGCCTTCACGGTCGGCTCGGTGCGCTTCATCAGCCTCGCCAACGACGACGTCGCCATCCAGGACTCCGGCGACCGCTACCTGCGCGGCTACTCCGGAGGCGCCCAACGGAGCTGGCTCGAACGGGAGCTGCGGGCCGCGCGCGGCAGCCGGGCGATCGACTGGATCGTGGTCTGCATGCACCACCCGATGATCTCCAGCTCGATGCACGGCGCCGGCAGCGACCTCGGCATCCGCGAGGCCTGGGGCCCGCTGTTCGACGCCTACGGGGTCGACCTCGTCGTCACCGGCCACGAGCACTACTACGAGCGCTCGCACGCCGTCCGCGGCACCCTGCCCAACGACACCCGCACCCCGGTGCCGACCGACACCCGCACCGACCTGATCGACACCGGGCGCGGCACCGTCCACATGGTCATCGGCACCGGCGGCAACGCCGCCACCACCCAGGACGACCTGTTCCCCGACCCCAAGGGCCGGGTGGTCGTCGCCCTGGAGGACAAGCCGCGCCCGCCCGTGCCGTACCGGCAGTCGATCTGGCTCACCGAGGACGCCCCGTGGGCCGCGCACCAGGACCGCACGCACACCCACGGCTTCGCCGCCTTCGACGTCGACCCCGGCGACCGGCGCGGCGGCACCACCACCATGCGGGTCACCTACTACACCTTCGACGGGCCGCACGGCGACCTCACCCCGGTGGACACCTTCACCCTGCACCGGAGCCGGGCGGACGCGCGCGAGCACTGACGCCGGGGCGTCGGCGGCGGGCGGCGGGCGGCGGGCGTTGATGCGGGCCGGTGGTGAGGGCCGCTGGTGAGGGCCGCTGGTGGGGGCGCGGGCTCAGCGGCGGAAGAGGCCGGTCAGCACGTCCCACCAGCTGCGCCGCTGCGCCGGGATCGACGGGGCGGTCCGGGGCGCGGTCCCGGCCGCCCCGGCGGTCGCGGCTGCCGCCGAGGCCTGCGCGGCCCGTTCGGCGCGTTCGGCCTGCGCCGCCCGCTCCGCCTCGGCCGCCACCGCGGCCGCCCGCTCCGCCTCGGCGACGGACATCGGGTCCGGGTCGATGTCGCGCGGGGTGAACTCCACCGGCAGCGCCGTCAGGTGCCGGGAGATCCAGCCCGCACTCCAGGTCAACTCCTCCTCGGGCACCGCGAGTCGGACGTCCGGCAGCAGGGTGAGCAGGATGTCGATGCCGGCCTCGGCGACGTGCCGTCCGATGTCCTGCCCCGGGCACTCGTGCGGACCGGCGCCGAAGGACAGGTGGGAGCGGTTGCCGTACAGCGGGGCGGCCGGGTCGGGCCGGACCACCGGGTCGACGTTGCCGGCCGCGATCCCGAGCAGCAGCAGGTCCCCCGCCTTGATCCGCTGCCCGCCCAGCTCGGTGTCGGCCGTCGCCCAGCGGCCGGCCACCAGCGACATCGGCGGGGAGTCCCAGAGCACCTGGTCCAGCGCCTCGCCCAGGGTCATCTGCCCGCCGGAGAGGTGGGCGCGGAAGCGAGGGTCGGTGAGCACCATCTTCAGCGAGTCGGCGATCAGGTTGACGGTCGTCTCGTTGGCCGCGAGCAGCACCACCCGCAGGTGCTCCATCACCTCGTCCTCGGTCAGCCCGGCCGGGTGCGCCAGCAGACGGCTGGTCAGGTCGTCGCCGGGCGCCTCGCGCTTGATGGCGATGGTCCGGCGCAGACCGGCCACCACGTACTCGTTGCTGGCGATGGCCGTCTCGGTGCCCTGCATCAGGTCCCGGGCGGCGGTCACCAGCTGCGGGCCGTACTCGTCGGGCATGCCGAGCAGCTTGGTCATCACCAGCATCGGCAGGTGCTCGGCGAACTGGGTGATCAGCTCGGCCCGGCCGGTCGGCCCGACCACCTGGACCAGGTCGGTGGTGAACCGGCGGACGTGGCGGCGGATCCCGCGCCGGTCGAAGCGGTTCAGGCCGTCCAGGACGGCGCCGCGCAGCCGGCGGTGCTCGTCGCCGTCCGCGAACACGCAGATCGGCTGCCAGGCGAGCACCGGCATCAGCGGGGAGTCCATCGGGACTTCGCCGGTGCGGAACGCCGTCCACAGGCGGGAGTCGCGGGAGAACAGCGAGGGCGTGCGCATCGCGGTGATGTTGGCGCCGTGGCCGAGGACCAGCCAGGCCCGGTGGTCGCCGTGCAGCAGCACCGGGGCCACCTCGCCGTACTCGGCGCGCAGCTTCTCGTACAGGCCCGCCGGGTCGGCCTCGGCCTCCGGACCGTACAGGCGCCGCAGGCCGCCGGGGCCGATCGGGCTGCTCGGGCCGGGCTGGCCGATCGGACTGGTCGAGCTGCTCGGGCTGTTCGGGCCGAGGTCCATCGGGTCGAAGCCGATCGGGTCGAAGCCGCGGCCGTGGGCCGGGCAGCCGGACGGCGGGGTCGGGGCGCCGTCGGGGAACGGGGTGGTCACAGGGTCTCCGGTCACAGGGTTCGGGTGGGCGGGGCGTCAGCCGGCGGGCGGGGCGGCGAGCTCGTACAGGTAGCGCATCAGCGTCATCAGGGTGTCCCGGCTGGACTCGCGGCTGCGCGCGTCGCAGGCCACGATCGGCACCTCGGTCGGCAGGTCGAGGGCCTCCCGCAGCTCGTCGAGCGCGAAGGCCGGCGCCTCCGGGAAGCCGTTGACGGCCACCACGAAGGGCACGCCCCGCTCCTCCAGCCGCCCGATCACCTCGAAGCTGACTTCCAGGCGGCGGGTGTCCACCAGCACCACCGCCCCCAGGGCGCCCTCGAACAGGCCGTTCCAGAGGAACCAGAACCGCTCCTGCCCGGGGGTGCCGAAGACGTACAGGACGAGCCGGTCGCTGATGCTGATCCGGCCGAAGTCCATGGCCACGGTGGTGGACGTCTTGAGCTCGACCCCGGTCGGGTCGTCCACACCGACCCCGGCCTGGGTCATGGTCTCCTCGGTGGTCAGCGGGCGGATCTCGCTGACCGAGCCGACCAGCGTCGTCTTGCCGACGCCGAACCCGCCCACGATCACCACCTTCACCGCCGTGGTCACGGTGTCCGGCAGCAGGTCCGCGCCGGCCGGCCCCGCCACCGTGTCAGAGCCGCTGTAGTCCATGGATCACCGCCTCCAACAGGGCACGGTCGGGGAGTTCCGCCGCGGGCACGGCGGCGCGGGCCTCGATCAGCCCGTCGTCGAGCAGGTCCGCCAGCAGGACGGTGACCACGCTCGTGGGCAGCTCCAGGTAGGCGGAGACCTCCGCCACCGAGAGCGGGGAGCGGCACAGCCGCAGGATCGCGGCATGCTCGGGCTGCAAGGCGGGGGTCGGCTCCGCGAGGGAGACGATCAGGGTGACCAGGTCGAAGACGCCGGGCCCGGACGGGCCGCTGCGACCGCGGGTGATCACGTACAGGCGGTCGGGCTCGGGGCCGTCCCAGCCGCCCTGGACTGCCGTCATGCAACCGCCTCACAGTGCTCGTTCATGTGCCCGTCCCGCCGCTGCGCCGGGCCGGGAGCCGGCTCACGCGACCACCTCGGGGTTGCGCGGGGGCGTGGACAGGTGCTCGCCGATCCGGGCGACCAGGTCGCGCATCTGGTGGCTCACCAGCCCGGCGTCCACGCCCTCGTCGGCGAGCACCGCGAGGTAGGCGCGGTCACCGGCCGCCATCAGGTAGAAGTAGCCGCCGTCCACCTCGATCACCACCAGCCGCATCGAGCCGTCGCCGTGCGGGAACTCGTGCCCGACCGCGCCGGCCAGGCTCTGCAGCCCGGCGCAGGCGGCGGCGAGGCGGTCGGCGGTGTCCGGGTCGGTGCCGTACTGGGCGATCCGCAGGCCGTCGGCGGACAGCACGATGACGTGGCGCACGCACGGGACGCTGTGCGCCAGGTCGTTGAGGATCCAGTCCATGTTGCTGCGGTGCGGAATCACTGCTCGCCTTTCCCTGCCGTCTCTTCACTGGTGCGGCCGGGACCGGTCGGTCCGGCACTCGTGGGCCCTGCCCCGGCGGGTGCGGCGCCGGCCCGCCAGGCCTGGCCCGGCTGGCCGGGCAGCCCCGGCGGCCCCGACTGGGTCGCCTGCGGGGCCGGTCCGGCTTGCCCTGTCTGCCCCGGCTGCCCTGTCTGCCCGGCGGACGGCCCCGGAGTGTTGCCCTTGATGCCGTCCATGAACGCCTCCAGCCACAGGCCCGGCTGCTTCGGCTCCTTGCCGGGGCGGGGGGCCTGCGCCGTCGGGCCCGCCACGGGCCCCGCGGTCGGACCGGCGGGCTGCGCGGTGCCGCGCGGGGGTGTGGCGAAGGCGGCCCGGCCGGTCGGCCGGTGGCGCCGGCGCTGCGGCAGGCCGTTGGCGGTGCGCTCGGTCACGATCACCTCGTCGTCGGCGGCCCCCGAGGCGGCGGCCGCCGAGGCGGACGGCCCCCACGGGGTGGTCGAACCGTAGGACGGCCCGACGCCGGCCGACGTCGTCCGCGTACCCCACGGGCGTGCCGGGGCCGCGTGCCGGGGCGGGTTCGGCGGCAGCGGGCGGGGGCCGGAGAAGGCGCCGATGCCGTGCGCCCGGCCGGTCGGGGGAGCGGTGGTGAGCAGTTCCTGCGGAACGACCAGCACCGCGCGCACCCCGCCGTACGCGGATCGGCGCAGCGAGACCTGGAAGCCGTACGCCTGGCAGAGCCGGCCGACGATGGCGAAGCCCAGCCGGGGGGACTCGGTGAGGTCGTCGAAGTCCTTGGAGACCATGGCCTCGCGCATCGCGCGCTCGGCGCGGGCCGTGGCCTCGTCGGTGAGGCCGAGACCGCCGTCCTCGATCTCGATCGCCATCCCGCTCTGGACCTCGGAGGCGCTCAGGTGCACGTGGGTGTGCGGCGGGGAGTAGCGGGTCGCGTTGTCGAGCAGTTCGGCGACGGCGTGGATCAGCGGTTCGACGGCCGGGCCGGTGACCGAGATCTGGGCCACCGGGTGCAGGTCGACGCGCTGGTACTCGAGGATCCGCGACATGCCGCCGCGCAGCACGCTGTAGAGCGCGATCGGCCGCGTCCACTGGCGGCCCGGGCGGGCGCCGGACAGGACGGCGATGCTGTCCGCGAGACGGCCCGTGAGGGCGTTGCCGTGGTCCAGGCGCAGCAGGTCGTCGAAGACCGCCGGGTCGTTGCCGTGCCGGTCCTCCATCTCCCGCAGGTCCTTGGCCTGCCGGTGGATGATCGCCTGGACCCGGCGGGCGATGTTGACGAAGGCGCGCTCGGCGGAGTCGCGCCGGCTGACCTCGTCGTCGACGGCGACGGCGATGCCGTGCGCCACGGACACCAGCGACTTGCGGAACCGCGGCGAGACGGGAGCGTTCTCCTGCTCGATCGGGCCCAGCAGGATGTCCATCGAGTACCCGTACCGGGCCCCGGCGACCACCCGGCGCAGCTCCACCTTGGCCAGCCGGTCGAGCTCGTCCTCCTGCCCGGCCAGCCGCCGTTGCAGGTCCTCCGCCTGCCGGGCGCTGCGGTCCCGCAACTCGGTCAACGCCCGCCCCCGGCGCGCGGACTCGGCGGCCACCACGGCCACCAGCACGGTGCCCGTCGCCCCGCACCACAGCACCCCGGCCCGGGCCCCGGCGGACACCACCACCGCGGCCACCGCCACGGCCGCCGCCATCACGGCCGTCGGCAACAGCCAGCCGAACAGGGGCGCGGGGCGCCGTCTGGCGCGTGACGATCCAGCTCGAAGCATTCAACATCCTCAAACGATCGGAACAGTACGGGGACGGACGGCGACCGGCTCCGGAGGCGTGGTGGTGCAGCATAGCCAAGTTCAGGACAATTCTGACCGAAACTCAAAAATACTGCCGCTCAACCGACTTGTGGCAACTTGCCGGACATGCCCGACATCCCGCACACCAGTCCCACCCCGGCGGTCCGCCGCCCTGCCACCAGGCTTCTCGCCCCCGCCGCCCCTGCGCCGCCAACCCGCCCCGGATTCCCCCATGTGAACGGTTTCCGCCCCAAGTCCCCCCGCGAACACACGAGTTCGTGCTAAGGCCGGACGTCCCGGTCAACGCGCCGACGGTGGAGTCGAATCATTGTGTGAAAGGGAACCGCCAGGTGAGTTGTCCGTGCCACTCTGTCTGTCTGCAATGGCGGCAACACACGTGGGGGAGGCTTGGTGGCTGCCGACGGGGACGCCAAGGGCAAGCGGGGGCAGTCGGCCGTGTTCGTGGGGCCGCATCAGTTGCTGCGGCCGTTGGGCGAGGGCGGGATGGGCGAGGTGTACCTTGCCCGCTCGCCCGGGCTGAGACTGCTCGCGGTGAAGGTCATCCGGCCCGAGTACGCCGAAGACCCGCAGTTCCAGCGCCGGTTCCAGCAGGAGGTCGAAGCCGCCAGGCGGGTGACCGGTTTTCACACGCCGCCGGTGGTGGACGCGGAGCCGCGCGGCCGTCGGCCCTGGATGGCCACGTCCTACCTGCCCGCGCCGACGCTCAGCGAAGTGGTCATGCGGTTCGGCACCCTCAGCGAGGCCGGAGCGCGGGCCTTGGGGGCCGCCCTCGCCGAGGCGTTGGCCGCGATCAACGCGGTGGGAGTGGTGCACCGCGACCTGAAACCCGGCAACGTGCTCATCGCGCGGGACGGGCCGCGCGTCATCGACTTCGGAATCAGCCGCGCCTTCGACGCCACGCACCTGACTAGGACCGGCATGGTGTGCGGCACACCCGGATACATCGCCCCCGAGCGCATCGTCTCCGCCTCCGTGACCTCCGCCGCGGCGGACGTGTTCTCGCTCGGCTGCCTGCTGGTGTACGCACTCACCGGCCGCACCCCGTTCGGCACCGGCGAGCCCGCGCAGATCAACCGGCGGGTGGTGTACGAGGAGCCCGAACTCTCCGGAGTCCCCGCCACGTTGCGCCTGCTGGTGGCCGCGTGCCTGGAGAAGGATCCCGCCCGACGGCCCACGGCGACGGCCGTGCTGGCTGCACTGGCCCCGGCCGATCCGGCGGCACTGCTGAGCGCGGGGCTGCTCGCCGACCTCGACGCCCGGGAGCGGCAGGCCGAGATCGACCTGGCCGCGCCGCCTGCCGATCCGCCCGCGCTGCCGGTGCGGACGTGGCAGTCGCTCAGTCGCCGTGGCCTGTTCGGCCTCGGTGCCGGGCTCGGCGCGGGTGCGGCTGCCGCCGTCGGCGTGCCGCTTCTGCTCACCCGGCGGGCGCATGTGGCCGGCGGTGCGGCGACGGTGGGAAAGGCCGTGGACGCGTGGGGAGTGGACGCAGGAGGTGCCGGTTCGTCGCCCGCCGCCCCGGCGCCGCTGTGGAGCCATCCGGTCAGTGGTGTGACGGCGGGGCACCGGCTGTCCGTTCTCGGGTCCACCCCGGTGTGGTGGAGCGAGGGGATGGGCGCGGTCGGCTTCGACGGTTCGACCGGGCGTCAGGCCTGGTCCCAGCAGGACATCCAGTTCTTCGAGGTACAGAACGACCTGCTCTACGGGACATCCATGGACTTCGGAAGCCTGGTGTGGCTGAACGCCGAAGCCGAGAACCACCGGAGCCCGCTCACCGTGCCCTCCGCGGAACGCACCTCCGCTGCGATGAGCATGCGGGTCTTCGGCGCGGACAGCCGGACCGTGGTGATGGCTCGCCAGACGTCCCTCACCGGCGGCGGGGTCGTCGTCGGGGCCGACCTGGTCAGCGGGAACGTGCTGTGGCAGCAGGAGGTCGCCCAGGACATGGCGGTGAGCATGGCCCGCGATATGGAGTCACTGCTGAGCGGCTCCGGCAGCTTGATGGGTCTGGTCGCCGACGGCCGCTGCTACTACGAGGACAGCGGCGGCATTCGTACGGTGGACCTGCAGACCGGCGCGCCCCGGTGGCAGGCCACCGGCATCACGTCCGGAACCACCGGGATGCCCTCGCGGCTGATCCGCACGGGCGGACTGCTGCTGGTCGTCCACGGCCAGCAGGTCGTCGCCCTGGACCCGGCCACCGGGCAGCAACGCTGGACGTCCCCCGCCGTCTCGCAGATGGTCCTCGGCTGCGCGCTCGGCACCGGCCGACTGCTGCTGGCCGGGGCCCTGGGCACCGCCTACTGCCTGGACGTCACGACCGGCAGAGGGCTGTGGCACTCCACTGTGGAAAAGGCCACCGATCCGGGTTCTGGCACGGGCTTCCGCGCACCGTCCGCGGGAGACGGCTTCTTCGGCGTCTCCCTGGTGCAACGACCGTCCGGAGTGGCCGTCCTGGACGCCACCAGCGGCGCGGTCCGCTGGGTGGCGCACGCGACCTCCGACGAAGGCCAGTGGACCACCGCGGCGACCGGCGGAACGCTCTACTGCGCCTCCGCCACCACGCTGCGCGCCTTCCGGGCCGACCGCTCATGAGCACGCGGAGCATCGGTCCGTACCGCATCCTGCGACGGCTCGGCGCGGGGGGCATGGGCGACGTCTACCTGGCCGCCACCGACAGCGGACGACCCGTCGCGGTGAAGACCGTGCAACAGCAGTACGCAGCCGACGCCGAGTTCCGACGCAGGTTCACCCAGGAGGTGGCAGCGGCCAGTGCCGTCAACGGGGCCTACACGGTGGCTGTGGTGGATGCCGACACCGAGTCGGAGACTCCGTGGCTGGCAACCGAGTTCGTCGCCGGTCCGTCGCTGCACGAAGCCGTGGCGCGGCACGGCGCACTCACCGGGCCGGCGCTGCAGACACTGGGGGCAGGGTTGGTGGAGGCGCTCGCCGCGATCCATCGCGCCCGGATCATCCACCGGGACCTGAAGCCTTCGAACATCCTGATCACCCGGGACGGCCCGAGGGTCATCGACTTCGGGATCAGCAAACCGACGGCGGACGCGATGCCCACCGTGAGCGGCGAGATCATCGGCACACCCGGGTTCATGTCCCCCGAACACGCGGCGGGCAAGGAACTCACCCCCGCCAGCGACCTGTTCTCACTCGGCGCGGTCCTGGCCTTCGCGGCAACCGGCCGCGCGCCGTTCGGCGAGGGACCGCCGGCGGTGTTGGTCTACCGGGCGTCCGAGGAGCCCCCGGACCTCGACGGAACCCCGCCGGAGCTGACCGGACTGCTGGTGCGTTGCCTGGACCGGGATCCGGCCCGGCGGCCCGCACCGGCCGAGCTCGCCGAGGCCTTCCGGTACGGTCCGGCGGTCGGCACCGACTGGATGGGCGGGGCCGAGCGGACCGTGCGTCGGCGCGAGCGGGAACTGGCCCGGGTGCTGAGCGACCCGAACGGCACCCGACGCCGGCTGGTCGTCCTCGGCGGCGCGCTGCTCGCCACGGCCGCCGCGGGCGGGGCAACCCGGGCGCTGTGGCCCGGCCCGGCCGGGGGCACGCCCCCGACAGCCTGGTCGGTCACGCTTCCCCGGGCCGGCATGACCCCCGTCGGCTGCGGCCCGACAGCAGTGGTGTGCGCGGACCGCACGGGTGTGGTCGGCTACGCCCGCACAGACGGGCGGACACTGTGGAGCAGCACCGCCGAGACGGGAATCCTCCCGGTCGGCGACGGCACCCGGGTGTGGACCGTGGACTCCGACGGCGTGGTGCAGGCGCGCGACGCGCGCAGCGGCACCACGCTCTGGCGTTCGGCGGACACGGTCCCCGGCGCGAAGTCCGTCGCGCTACCGGTACCCGGCCTGGTGCTGGTCACCGGGAAGGACGGGGCACCGCACGCCTACGACGCGGCCGCCGGGGGCCGGCTGTGGACCGGGGAAACGCTCGGAACCTCGTACCGCCTCCAGGGCATGCCCTCGGCCGGACTGCTGGTCGTGATGCTCCTCGGGGACGTGGCCGGGACCACGAACGGCGCGTTCCGCTTCGTGGCGCTCGACAGCACGACCGGACGCCGGCGCTGGTCGCTCGACGCCCAGGACCTGTACGCGCCGCCGACCGGCAGCCGGCTGTACGCCCTGGCCCCGGATCTCGCCCTCACCGCCGTGGACGGCCAGGACGGGACCGCCAGGTGGAGCCGGCCCACCGGCCTCCCGTCGGCCGCGGCGACCATGGTCACCGGTGCGTACCAGGGCTCGCTCTCGCTCCGCCAGGGAGTGGTCACCTGCCTGCCGACCGTCACGGCGACGGTCACGGACGGGAGGATCGTCACGGCGGCCTTCGACGCCGACCAGGGCACCCGGCTCTGGAGCGGCTCGCACACCGGAGCCATCACCGGATGCGCGGACGCCGGAGGGGTGGTCGTGACCGGCGGGCCGGAGGGTGCGTCCGGCGTGGACCTGCGCTCCGGGCGCGCCGCCTGGACCTGGCGGCCGGCCCAGGGCGCCGCCACCGTCCGGGGCGCCGCCGGGAAGCTCGTCCTCGTCACCGCACCCACCGCCACCGGCGGAATCACCCTGCAGGCGCTCACCGCCACCACCGGCGCCCCGCAGTGGCACCAGACCTTCGCCCGGCAGCCGGGGGATCCGCAGGTCCTCGCCCAGGACTCCGCCCTGCTGGTCGGCTACGGGACCGCTCTGACCGCCTATCACCTGCCCAGCAGCTGACCCGCAGCTGACCAGACTTCGAAAGGTTCACCACGAGATGGCCGACATCGAGGACACCCCACCCGCGACACAGCCGCTGCCGACTGTCGAGCTCACCCGCCTCCTGCCGGGGCAGCCCACCCCGGCCACCCTTCCCGACCAGGCTGACCTGCGCCCGGCCGGCCCCACCCGGCGGTGGACCTGGCTGCTCGGCGGCATCACGACCGGGGCGGGCGCGGCAGCGCTCGCACTGAGCCTGGTCGCCAACCTCGTCGACCCGGCGCCGAGCGCCGCAGGGACCACCGCGGTGACCACCCCGGCGACGCCGTCCTCCGCCGGCCCGAGCACCCCTGCCACGGCCCTCTACACCACGCTGGTCAATGGCTGCGCGCTGCTGCGCCCGGAAACGGTCGACCGCTACGCCAAGGGCGCCACCTGCACCGAGCCGAAACCGATCGGTGGCACGACCGTGTCGACCGGGGGGTGGATGAGCAAGGACTCCGGCTTCACCGACATACAGGTCAGCGTCACACTGTCCTCGCTCGCAGAAAGCGTCTACCACCAGATGCTGACCATGGACCGGACCATGGCGACCACCACCGCCGCGCAGATCACCGACGACCGTGCTGTTCCCGGCCTCGGTGAGCAGGCGACCCTGCTCTACACCACCGTGAGCGGCTTCGGCCACGTCGACCTCGCAGTGCTTCAGCGCAACGCCATCATCACGATCCGCTACGACGCAGCCACTCGGTCCGGCTACACCCTGAAAGACATCCCGAGCACCACCGCCGAAGCCGCCGCTATCGCCTGTGCGCAGGATGTGCTGAGCACGCTCACCACGTCTTGAACCCCGGTGGCCGGGGCCCCTGGCGTCCGGAAATTGCGATGGTCGAGGCAACATATGTTGCCTCGGAGAGCAACGGTCATTGACGAATTGCCGTGAGCTCCCCTACAGTGCCGAGCCATGGAGACGGACGATCTTGGGCAGCGGGTGGCGGACGATGTGGCCGGTAGCGGCGGGCTGGAGGGGGTGCGGCGGTTGTCGGGGGTGATCGCGGCGTTGGAGGAACGGCGGACCGGGTTGGTGGAGGAGTTGCGGCGCGGTCGGGAGGCGACCTGGGAGGAGATCGGCCGGGCCTGCGGGATGACCCGGCAGGGCGCGACGCGGCGTTGGGCCGAGCGGCTGCGGGCGCGGTCGTTCGGCGTCGCGGCGGCCTCCTACCAGCACGGGCGGCCGGGCTACCCGCAGGCGCTGATCGGTTCGGCGGTGCCCAGGGAAGCCCGGAAGGTGCTCGATCTCGGTGCCGGCACGGGCAAGTTGACCGGGCTGCTGGTCGAGGCGGGCCTGGACGTGGTGGCGGTCGAGCCCGATGAGGGGATGCGGGCGCAGCTGGTCGCGGCGGTGCCGAAGGCGGCCGTACGGGCGGGTTCGGCGGAGCGGATCCCGCTGCCGGACGGCAGCGTGGACGCCGTCGTGGTGGCCCAGGCGTGGCACTGGTTCGACCCGGCCGTCGCGGTGCCGGAGGTCGCCCGGGTGCTCGCCCCCGGCGGGACGCTCGCGCTGGTGTGGAACGTCCGGGACGAGTCCGAGCCGTGGGCCGCCGAACTGGGCGCGCTGATGCACCGTTCGACGAAGCAGCGGATCGACACCAGGCCGGTCCTCCCGGCGCCCTTCGGCGCGCCCGAGCGGCTGGAGATCCGCTGGGAGCACCCCACCACGCGGGCCGGGATCGTCGACCTGGTCGCCTCGCGCAGCTACGTCATCGCGCTACCGGAAGCCGAACGGGACCGCCTGCTGGCCGACGTCGAGGACCTGCTCGCCACCCACCCGGACCTGGCCGGCCAGGACACCATCGCCATGCCGTACCTGACGAGGTGCACCCGCATCCGGCTCAGCTGAGCCCGTCACCCGTCACCCGTCACCCGTCACCCGTCCGTACGGACGCGCCCGGGGCCCGATCACGTCATTCGACTGTGTCGGCGCCCGGGCGTCCGCACTGCCCCGGGCGTGCGCTCAGGCCAGGCGGAGCACCAGCTTGCCGGTGTTCTCGCCGCGGAACAGCATCTGGAAGGTCCCCGGGAAGTCGTCGACGGTGCCCTCCACCACCTGCTCCTTCACCGTGATCCGGCCGTCGCCGATCCAGCCCGCGATCTCGGCGGCCGCCTGCGCGTACCGGCGGGCGTAGTCGAAGACGACGAAGCCCTCCATCCGGGCCCGCCGCACCAGCAGCGACAGGTAGTTGGCCGGGCCCTGGACGGTGTCCTCGTTGTTGTACTGGCTGATGGCCCCGCAGACCACGACGCGGGCGTGCATCGCGAGGCGGGTCAGCGCGGCGTCCAGGATCGGGCCGCCGACGTTGTCGAAGTAGACGTCGATGCCGTCCGGGGCGTGGGTGCGAAGCGCCTTGCGGACGTCCTCTGCGCGGTAGTCGATCGCCGCGTCGAAGCCCAGTTCGTCGGTGAGCAGGGCGCACTTGTCGGGGCCGCCCGCGATGCCGACCACCCGGCAGCCCTTCACCTTGGCGATCTGCCCGACCATGCTGCCGACGGCCCCGGCGGCGCCGGAGACCACCACGGTCTCGCCCTCCTTGAGCGCGCCGACGTCCAGCAGTCCGAAGTAGGCCGTCATGCCGGGCATGCCGAGGGCGCCGAGGTAGGTCGACAGCGGCGCGAGCGCGGGGTCGACGGTCAGCGCGCCCTTGCCGTCCGACAGCGCGTACTCCTGCACTCCGAAGGCGCCGACCACGTGGTCCCCGACCCGGAACTTCGGGTGGTTCGACGCGATGACCTCGACCACCGAGGCCGCCCGCATCACCTCGCCCAGCCCCACCGGCGGCAGGTACGACGGCCGGTCGTCCAGCCAGCCCCGCATCGCCGGATCCAGCGAGACGTAGCGCGTGCGCCCCAGGAACTCCCCGTCCCGGGGCACTCCCACCGCCTCACTCCCGTGTGCCCAGTCCTCCGCCCGGACCTCGCCGACCGGCCGCCGGGCGAGGCGGATCTGGCGGTTGACTCCGGTGTCTGCGGTCATGACGACTCCTGGGTGTACGCGCTCGGCTCTGGCAACTCGACGGGTCCGAGTCTAAGCAAGCGCTTAGTCATCTGGCTAGAGACTGTTCGGACCGTGGCCGCGCTGGGAGCGCGAAGGAGCCGACCTGGCGGTGATCCACAGGTAGTCTGGCCCCGGGTAGCCCCCGAGCGCGGAGAACAGGCGCCGGGCGACCTGATCCGTGAGCAGATCGGGCCATATATACGGGAGTTGGGCCTCCGTGCCGGCTCCGGGAACCGCGACCTGCCGGGCGTCGAGAACTTCTACGTGCCCGACCTGGCCGTCGTGCCGCGCGAACTGGCAAAGACGGAAGGCGCGTTGCTGCCCGACCAGACCATCCTCGTGGTCGAGGTCACCTCGCCCCCCGACGGCGACACCGACCGCACCGTCAAGCGCCGGCGGTACGCGCAGTTCGGCGCGCCGATCTACCTGTTGGTGGACCGGCAGGAGCGGGCCTGCACGCTGTTCGCCCAGCCCGGGTCGCTCGGCTACACCCGGGTCGAGGGGCCGCACCCGTTCGGTGTCCCGGTGCGGCTGCCCGAGCCGTTCGAACTGAGCCTGGACACCGCCGAGTTCTGACACCGGGGTAGGCCGGTGCCGGGGCGGGGAGAGGACGCGGCCTGTCGGTGCGGTCCCAGGCTGCCGCACCGACAGGCCGGCCGATCACCCCTCGCTGGGGGCCGGCGCGGGCTGCCAGCCGAGCGCCGGCCCGAGCCGGGTCGCGAGGTCGGTGAGGATCTGCACGTAGTCGCGGTGCTCGAAGCTGAACGGCAGCGCGAAGGCGACCTCGTCGACCTCCCGGTACCCGGCGTGGGCGTGCAGCCGCTCGACGAGCTGCTCGGTCGTGCCGACCAGGTCGGGGGCGAACAGCAGCCGGGCCGGGCCCTGCGGGGCGAGGGTGCGCGGGGTGCGGGAGCGGGCGTACGCCTCGTACTTGGCGCGCTGCTCCGGGGTGGCGGTGTCGGTGGGGATGACCACCAGGCCCTGGGAGACCCGGGCCCGCCCGCCGTCGGGGTGGCGCTCGCGGAACGCGTGGATCAGCCCGGCCTGGATCGTGGCGAAGTCCGGCGGGCCCTCCGCCGTCTCCGCCTTGACGACGCTGCTGGTCAGCAGGTTGAGCCCCTGTTCGCCGGCCCAGCGGGCGGAGCGCAGGCTGCCGGCGCCGTACCAGAGCCGGGAGGCGAGGCCGGGGGAGTGCGGCTGGACCCGGCGGGAGTACACCTCGATGCCTTCGGTGCCGGCGAATCCGGAGGCGTCCTCGCCGCGGACGAGGGCGAGCAGCCGTTCGGCGCGGCGGGGGCTGAAGTCCTCGTGCTCGGCGGTGTCGGGGTAGAGCGCGCCGCGGACGTGCTCGTAGTGGACGGGCGGTCCGACGCTGAAGCCGGGGTCGAGCCGGCCGCCGGAGAGCACGTCCACCGTGGCGAGGTCCTCGGCGAGCCGCAGCGGGTTCTCCCAGCCGAGCGGGATGACGGCGGTGCCGAGCCGGATGCGGCTGGTGCGCTGGGTGGCGGCGGCGAGGACGGCAACGGGGGAGGAGATCCCGTACTGGAGGTGGCGATGGCGCAGCCAGGCGCTGTCGAAGCCGAGCTGTTCGCCGAGGGTGATGAGGTCCAGCGTGGACTCGTGGCCCCGGCGCGGGTCCGCCTCGTCGAAGAGCCCGATGGTCAGGAAGCCGAGTTTCCGCAGGGGACGAGGGTCCGAGGGCATGGTGGGCGGCTCCGCGTGGTGTGAGGCGGCCCCGGGAAGGGTGCCGAGGTGGTTGCCCTCCGAACGTATGCATCCGCTGCAGGGCTCGACAAGATCGGCAGCGGATCCGGACACCGGCCCGCCACGGGGCGCAACACGGCGTCACGGACGGCCATGCTCCCGCCGCCCCCACACCGACGCTTCCGCCGCCCCGTACCGGCGCTCCCCGTACCGGCGTTCGCGCCGTCCCGGTCGGAGGGCCCGTACCCGCCCGGGCGGGTACGGGCCCTCCGAAGGCCGACCGTCAGCAGCTGCGCAGCTCCGGGCTCTGGTTGCGGATCTGGTTGTGCAGCGAGGTGAACTCGCGGTACGCCTCGCTGTCCTCGGAGCCGGGGCGGAACGCGCCGACGCGGTGGCAGTTGACGAAGGCGAGCTTCACGCCGAAGTGGTCCTCCAGGCTGCCCCGGATGGCGTTGCTGGCCAGCGCGCGCAGCAGCTGGGCGCGCTCCTCGTCGCTGGGCGTGGTGTTGTCGGTGCTGAACTCGCCGTCGCCCGCGGCGAGTTCGGTGCTGAGGCCGGCGACGACCTGGTAGGCGTAGGGGAGCGAGGTGCGGACGGTGTCGAGGAAGGCGGCCTCGTCGACGCGGCCCTCCCGGGCCTGGGCGAGGAGGGCGGGGGAGACGTCGAGCGACATGGGGGTCCTCTTTCGGGGGTGCGTGGGCGTCGGTGGGCAGCCGCCACCGCCATGGTTATCGAAGATGAAAACCATTCCAGACAGGACTCTTCCGGTAGCCCCGACGCTCTGTCAAGTACCCTCCTCCGAAGGGCGGGCCGGGAACGATGTCAGTCGCTCCTTGTACTGTCGACCGGACCTAATGGCGAGATCGATACGGGGACATGACCAATGATCAGGACTGATCCGAGTACGCCCGACCTCTACATCACCCCGGTCGACGATGTCTTCGTCCGCAACCACCTCGGGCCCTCTCCAGGGCTTGATCCCGCGACGTGGTCGCTCACCGTCGAGGGCCTGGTGGAGCGGCCCCTGCGGCTGGACCTCCCGACCATCCAGGGCCTGCCGCAGACCAGCTTCACCGCCGTCCACGAGTGCTTCGGCAGCCCGCTCCGCCCCACCGTGCCGACCCGCGCCGTCACCAACCTGGAGTGGGCCGGTGTGCCGCTCGCCGCCGTGCTGGAGCTGGCCCGCCCGCGTCCGGAGGCCGTACACGTCTGGCTGGAGGGCGCCGACTCGGGCGACTTCGCGGGAGAGACCGGCCTGAGCTACCTCAAGGACCTGCCCCTCGACCAGGCGGGCGCCGAGGTCGTCCTCGCGCACACCATGAACGGCGAACCGCTGCGCCCCGTCCACGGCTACCCGCTGCGCGCGGTGGCGCCCCGGATGTTCGGCACCAACTCGGTCAAGTGGCTGACCCGGATCGTGCTGGCGGCCGAGCGCCCCGACCACGTCTTCACCACCCGCCTCTACACCCGCGTCCTGCCCGGCGAGACCGAGGCCCGGCCGGTCCGCGAGAAGGACGTCAGCAGCAAGCTGCTCGCCCCGGCCGACGGGCAGCCCGTCCCGGCCGGGCGCTGCGAAGTGGCGGGCTACGCCTGGAGTTCCACCGAGGTGACGTCCGTCGAGATCGCCGTGGACGATGCCGACTGGCGGCCCGCCGCGCTGGACGGGCGTGGCCCGGATCCCGCCTGGCAGCGCTTCCGCCTCTCGTACGACCTCGAGCCCGGGCCGCACCGCATCCGCTGCCGGGCCACCGACTCCAAGGGGCGGGTCCAGCCGCTCGCGGGCGACCGGAACGCCGTCCACGAGATACACGTCGTCGCCGAGGCGGCCCGCGTACCGGCGGCTGAGGGGTGATCGCCCGGCGGGGGCGGGCCTCGGTGGACATCGCGGCGGGGGTGGTCGCGCCCCGCCCGCCCCCGCCGAGGCCCAGCACACCGGCTACGCGGATCTCCCCGCATCCGTATCCGCATCCTGCTTCGCCGAGCCGCCCGGAACGGGCAAGGTGCGGACCTTGATCACGAACGTCGCGATGACCACCGCGAGCGCCGCGAAGACCAGGCCCAGCTGGAAGGCGGCGGCGATGCCGTGCACCAGCACCTCCGAGGAGTACGGCGCCGGGAGTCTGCCGGTCGCCTTGAACTGGAGGGCCTGCTGCGGCGTGGCCTGTTGGAGGAACTTCCCGACCTGCTGCCGGGCCTCGTTGCGGCTGGCCGTTCCGTACACCGTGACGAGGATCGACAGGCCGAGCGAACCGCCCACCTGCTGGGTGGTGTTGAGCATGCCGGTGGCGGCGCCGGTCTCGTGCGGGGCCACCCGGGAGACGGCGGTCAGCATCACCGGGACGAAGATCGAGCCCATGCCGAAGCCGAAGAGCAGCGTCGGCCCGAGGATGCCGCCGACGTACGTGCTGCCGAGGTCGATCTGGCTCGCCCAGGCGACGCCGGCGAGCACCAGGACGGAGCTGGTGAGCAGGAACGGCTTGGGTCCGTACCGCAGTTGGTTTCGCGCGGCGAACTGGGCGGCGGCGATGATGGCCACGCTGATCGGCAGGAAGGCGAAGCCCGCCCGCAGCGGGCTGAACCCGAGGATCTCCTGCACGAACAGGGTGATGAAGAAGAAGATGCTGAACATCGCCGCGGCCACGCAGAGCATCAGCCCGTACGCGCCGGAGCGGTTGCGGTCGCGGAACAGGTGCAGCGGGGTGATCGGCTGCGGCACCCGCCGCTCGTTGGCCAGGAAGGCGGCGAGCAACACGACGGAGAGGCTGAACGCGGTCAGCGTCACGACGTCCGTCCAGCCGTGCTCGGAGGCGCGGATGAAGCCGTACACCAGCGAGACCATGCCCACCGTGGCGGTGAACGCGCCGGTCAGGTCGAAGCGCCCGGGGCGGCGTTCGGACTCGTTGATGTAGAGCGGCGCCAGCAGGGCGATCGCGATGCCGATCGGCACATTGACGAAGAACACCCAGCGCCAGGACAGCCAGGACGTCAGCATGCCGCCGAGCAGCAGCCCGATCGCGCCGCCCGCGCCCGCGACGGCGGAGAACACGCCGAAGGCCCGGTTGCGGTCCGCGCCCTCCTTGAAGTTGGTGGCGATCAGTGCGAGCGCGGTCGGCGAGGCGATCGCACCGCCCAGCCCCTGCAGGGCCCGGGCGGCCAGGAGCCAGGCGGAGGACTGCGCGACTCCGCCGAGCAGCGAGGCGAGGCTGAACACCAGGACGCCGACGACGAACACCCGCCGCCGGCCGAGGATGTCGCCCGCCCGTCCGCCGAGCAGCAGCAGCCCGCCGAAGGTCAGGGTGTAGGCGTTGATGACCCAGGACAGGTCGGTGGTGTTGAACTTCAGCGCCTGCTGGATGTGTGGCAGCGCGATGTTCACGATCGTGATGTCGAGGACCACCATCAGCTGGGTGGCCGCGATGACGGTGAGGGCTATCCCTGGGTGCTGGCCCCGGCGTGCGGTCGCGGGCGGAGCCGTGGCCAGGGCACGCGAAGTGGCCATGGCAGGTTCCCCAATGGCTCGGGAGCGAACGGCGGGAGGGGGGACGGATTCGTTCGCCACCCCCGACAGTAGACCCGGGGTGATAGGGAACACAACCGTTCATTACGGACGAATGGCGATTTCCGGACGAACGGCGAGCCGCCGGAGCGCTCGCACCCCGCCGTCCGAATCCGCGGGCAGGTGGCCGGTAGCAGGCGGCAGGTGGCAGGCAGGGGCCCGGTTCACCCGTTCGGATGGTCGGCGGCGCGGCACGCCGGGGGCCGGAAGGGCTGCCGGGCTAGGGTCGGCGGACCGGTCAGCCCCCCACCACGGGAGAACGATGCCCAGGGTTTCCAGGATCCGCTCGCGGTGGGCGCGCGCCGCCGCCGGGCTGGCCGTGGTCGCGTCCGCCCTGACGGGCTGCGGGGGCGGCGGGCAGGGCGGCCCGGTCACCTTGAACTGGTACAACTTCCCGGACGACTCGGGGGCCCTCCAACAAGCCGCCGACCGCTGCGGGCAGCAGTCCGGCGGGCGCTACACGATCCGCTACAACAAACTGCCGCGCGGCGCGGACGGGCAACGCCAGCAGCTGGTGCGCCGGATGGCCGCGCACGACGCCGGCGTGGACATCCTGGGCCTGGACGTCACCTGGCCCGCCGAGTTCGCCGAGGCCGGCTGGATCAGGGAGTGGACCGGGGCGATGCACGAGCAGGCCACCGCCGACACGCTCGACGCGGCGGTGCGGACCGCGACCTGGCGGGGGCGGCTCTACGCCGTGCCCTACAACTCCAACACGCAACTGCTCTGGTACCGCGACGACCTGGTGCCCACCCCGCCCAAGACCTGGGCGGAGATGCTGGCCCGCGCGGAGGATCTGGCCCGCCAGGGCAAGCCCCACCTCGTGGAGATCCAGGGGGCCCAGTACGAGGGGCTGACGGTCTGGTTCAACACCCTGGTCACCAGCGCGGGAGGCTCCATCCTCGGCGCCGACGCGCAGGCGGCCTCGCTCGGGGCGCCGGCGGTCGCGGCCGCCACGGTGATGCACGACCTGGCGACCTCGGTGGCCGCCGACCCCTCCCTGCCGAACCAGATGGAGGACCAGAACCGGCTCGCCATGGAGTCCGGCACCGCCGCCTTCGAACTCAACTACCCCTTCGTCTACCCCTCGATGAAGGCCAACCAGCCGCAGCTGTTCCCGCACTTCCGCTGGGCCCCGTACCCCGCGGTCACCCCCGACCGCCCCGCCAGCGTGACCATCGGCGGGATCGACCTCGCGGTGGGCGCCTACAGCCGCCACGCCGACCTGGCCTTCGAGGCCACCCTGTGCCTGCGCGACCGGGACAACCAGCTCACCAACGCGCTGAAGGGCGGCCTGCCGCCCTCGCTGCGCAGCCTCTACCAGGCGGCGGAGCTGACCCGGAGCTACCCGTTCGCCGCCGAGGTGCTGGCCGCCCTCGACTCCGCGAGCATCCGGCCGCAGACCCCCGCCTACCAGAACGTGTCGATCGCCATCTCCCACACCCTCTCCCCGCCCGCCGGCATCCGCCCGGAGCAGGACGTGGCCGACCTCCGCGGGCAGATCCAGGACGCCCTCGGCTCGAAGGGGCTGATTCCGTGACACCGTCCACCGGAGCCCGCGACCCGGTCGTACGGGGGCCGGCCGGCCCGGCCGGGCCCTCCCGCGGCGCCCGCCAGGAACGCCGCCTTGGCCTGCTGCTCTGCGCCCCCGCGGTGATCGTGATGCTCGCGGTCACCGCCTACCCGATCGGCTACGCCCTCTACCTGTCGCTGCAGCGCTACGACCTGCGCTTCCCCGCACAGGCGCACTGGGTCGGGCTCGCCAACTACGGCGCCGTGCTGACCTCGACGTTCTGGTGGCAGGCGCTCGGCGTCACCGTGCTGATCACCGCGGTGTCGGTGGCCGTCGAACTGCTGCTCGGCCTGGCGCTCGCCCTGGTGATGCACCGCGCCGTCTTCGGCCGCGGCACCGTCCGCACCGCGGTCCTGGTGCCGTACGGGATCGTGACCGTGGTCGCCGCCTACTCCTGGCAGTACGCCTGGACACCCGGCACCGGCTACCTGGCCGCCCTGCTGCCGGCGGGCAGCGCCCCGCTGACCGAGCAGTGGCCCGCCGTCGGCCTGATCATCCTCGCCGAGGTGTGGAAGACCACCCCGTTCATGGCCCTGCTCCTGCTCGCGGGCCTGGCGCTGGTGCCCGACGAGACCGTCCGGGCCGCGATGGTCGACGGGGCGACCTTCGGGCAGCGGCTGCGCCTGGTGATCCTGCCGCTGATGAAGCCGGCCATCCTGGTCGCCCTGCTCTTCCGCACCCTCGACGCCTTCCGGATCTTCGACAACATCTACGTGCTGACCAGCGGCTCCAACGGCACCGGGTCGGTCTCGATCCTCGGCTACGACAACCTCTTCACCGCGCTCAACCTGGGCATCGGCTCGGCGATCTCGGTCCTCATCTTCGGCTGCGTCGCGCTCATCGCGCTGGTCTTCGTCAAGCTGTTCGGCGCGGCGACGCCCGGCGCCGAACCGGAGGGCCGATGAACGGCCGCCACGCCCGGACCCTGACCGGCTGGGGCATCGCCAACCTGGTCGTCGTCCTCTACGCGCTCTTCCCGGTGTGGTGGATCGTGGCGCTCTCCTTCAAGGACCCCGCCACCCTCTCCGACGGCGACTTCGTGCCGCGCAAGTGGACCTGGGCCAACTACCGCGGCATCTTCCAGACCTCGGAGTTCACCCGCGCCCTGGTGAACTCCATCGGGATCGCGGTGATCGCCACCACCATCGCCGTCGTCCTCGGCACCATGGCGGCCTACGCGGTCGCCCGGCTGCGCTTCCCCGGCAAACGGCTGCTGATCGGGGTGTCCCTGCTGATCGCGATGTTCCCGCCGATCTCGCTGGTCTCACCGCTGTTCAACATCGAGCGGGTGCTGGGAATCTTCGACACCTGGCCCGGGCTGATCATCCCGTACATGACCTTCTCGCTGCCGCTGGCGATCTACACGCTCTCGGCGTTCTTCCGCGAGATCCCCTGGGACCTGGAGAAGGCCGCCAAGGTCGACGGCGCCACGCCCTGGCAGGCGTTCCGGCTGGTCATCGCCCCGCTGGCGGCACCGGGCGTGTTCACCACCGGCATCCTGGTCTTCATCTTCTGCTGGAACGACTTCCTGTTCGCCATCTCGCTGACCTCCACCACCTCGGCCCGGACCGTACCGGCCGCCATCGCCTTCTTCACCGGGAGCTCCCAGTTCGAGCAGCCGACCGGCTCGATCGCGGCCGCCGCCGTGATCATCACGATCCCGATCGTGGTCTTCGTGCTGCTGTTCCAACGCCGCATCGTCGCCGGGCTCACCGCCGGCGCAGTCAAAGGTTGAGACCGCCGCACCCGGCGGACCAGGAAGGCAGATCGTGGCCGAGATCGTCCTCGACGGCATCACCAAGCGCTACCCCGACGGCGCCCTCGCCGTCCGCAACGTCAACCTCACCATCGCCGACGGCGAGTTCGTGATCCTGGTCGGCCCGTCCGGCTGCGGCAAGTCCACCACGCTCAACATGATCGCCGGGCTGGAGGACATCACCGAAGGCACCCTGAGCATCGCCGGGAAGGTCGTCAACGACCGCGCGCCCAAGGACCGCGACATCGCGATGGTCTTCCAGAGCTACGCCCTCTACCCGCACATGAGCGTGCGCGACAACATGGGCTTCGCGCTGCGCCTCGCCAAGGTCGACAAACCGACCATCGCGGCCAAGGTCGAGGAGGCCGCCCGCATCCTGGACCTCACCCAGCACCTCGACCGCAAGCCCGCCAACCTCTCCGGCGGGCAGCGACAGCGGGTCGCGATGGGACGGGCGATCGTCCGCGACCCCAAGGCCTTCCTGATGGACGAGCCGCTGTCCAACCTCGACGCCAAGCTCCGGGTCCAGATGCGCACCCAGATCGCCGCACTCCAGCGCCGCCTGGGCACCACCACCGTCTACGTCACCCACGACCAGGTCGAGGCCATGACGCTCGGCGACCGGGTGGTCGTCATGCGGGCCGGCCTCGTCCAGCAGGTCGGCGCGCCGCAGGAGCTGTACGACGAGCCGGTGAACCTCTTCGTCGCCGGGTTCATCGGCTCGCCCGGCATGAACTTCCTCGGCGCCGTCCTGGAGGAGAACGTGCTGCGCACCTCGCTGGGCGACCTGCCGATGGACGACCGCACCCGGCGCGCCCTGGAGCGCGCGGACGCGCCGCGCGACCTGATCGTCGGCATCCGCCCCGAGGACTTCGAGGACGCCTCCCTGGCCGAGCACCCCGGCGGCGTCACCTGCAGCGTCACCGTCGACGTCCGCGAATCCGTGGGCTCGGACGTGTACGTCCACTTCGCGGAGGAAGGCGGACCGGCCCCGACGGATGAGCTCGCCGAACTCGCCGCCGACTCGGGCCGGGCCGACACGGGCATGCGGGAGCACCGCGTCGTCGCGCGGCTGAACACGGCCACGCGCGCCGCCGAGGGCAGCCCGCTGGAGCTGTGGGTCGACACCGCGCGGATCCACGTCTTCGACCCGCGCGGCGGAGCCAACCTGACCCACCCGGAGCGTGCGGCGGGGTGACGGGCCGGAGCCTGGCGGGCACCGCGTGACTCCTGTGACTCCCGCGCCTGCGCCTGCGCCGGGGGCGGGTAGAGGTGGAGGCCGTCAGCCGGCCAGGCCCGGCAGGACCACGGCGTTCGGCAGCTCCACCAGGGCCCGGCCGGGGAGGATCAGCTTGCCCCGGCGCCGACCGCTGCCGACCAGGACGTACGGGGCCGCGGCCACCGCCTCGTCGATCAGCAGGGGCCAGGCGGCGGGCAGGCCGACCGGGGTGATCCCGCCGTACTCCATGCCGGTCAGCTCCACCGCGGTGTCCACGGGGGCGAAGGAGGCCTTCCGCGCCCCCAGCTGTGTGCGGACCGCCCGGTTGACGTCGACCCGGGTGGTGGCGAGGGCGAGGCAGGCCGCCAGGGTGACCTCGCCCGCGCGCTTGGCGGCGACCACCACGCAGTTCGCGGAGAGCTCCGGCGGCGCGTCGTAGGTCTCGCAGAACACCGCCGTGTCCGCCTTCTCGGGGTCGGTGTCCACGTAGAGCACGGACGCGGCCGCGTCCCGGGCGTCCCAGTTCTTCAGGGCGTCGGCCACGGGTGCGGCGAGGTCGTCGCAAACGTCCAGTGCGGCGAAGGCAGTTGGGAAGTTCCCGAAGGGCGGGTGTACGGACTCACTCATGGGACGGACTGTAGCGCGGTCGCCCGTCCGGCTGGAGCGGGCTGGGTCACTCGTACGGGACGACGGCAACCGGGCAGCGGACGTGGTGGATCGCGGCGTGGGCCACCGGTCCGAGGTGGTGGTGGCGCAGCGGCATCCGGTGGTGACGGCGGCCGACCACGAGCAGCCGGGCCGTCGCCGCCGCGTCCACGAGCTCGACGGCGGCCCGGCCCCGGACCAGGTCGGCCGTCACCTCCACCTCGGGGTGGCGGGCCCGCCAGGACTCCAGGGCTTCGGCCAGGTCGGCCCGCTCGCCGGCGGACACCTCGCCCTCCAGACCGCCGATGGCGCCGTAGGACAGGTGCTCACTGCCCGGCGGCGGGGCCCAGACGTGCACGACGCGCAGCGGCGCCGAGCGGAGCGCGGCCGCCTCGAAGGCGAAGGCCAGGACGGCGTCCGCCGGGCGCGCCAGGTCGAGGCCGACCGTCACCGGGCCGTTCCCCTCGCCCGCGTCCGCCCGGACCAGCACCACCGGACAGGCGGCCCGGCGCAGCACCTCCTGGCTCACCGAGCCGACCAGGAAGCCGTGGACCGTGCCGAGGCCGCGCGAGCCCAGCACGACCACGGCGGCATCGCGCGCGGCGGCCTCCAGTGCCTCGACGGGGTCGGCGGACAGCAGGGACGCGGCGACCGGCACCCCGGGTACCAGGGCGCGCAACTCGGCCTCGCGGTCGCCGAGGAGGGCCAGGGCGTGGGCGTGGCTCTGCTCGCTGCCGACCACGTCCCGCCTGGGCAGGGGCCAGGCGCGGAGCAGGTCGAGGCGCAGTCCGCGGCGCTCCGCCTCGCGGGCGGCCCACTCGGTGGCGGCCATGCTCTCGGGCGAGCCGTCGAATCCGACGACCACGGATCCGCTCATGGCGTCCTCCTCGGTTCCGCGGCGGATCGAGGCGGCGCCCGCCGCCTCGGGTGCGGCCCCAGTATCGGCGGTGGGCGCGGCCGGCGCCTCCCGAAGCGCGCCGCCCGCGGCCGGAGCCGTGCCCGGGGCGGCAGACGCCGAGCGGTGTCGCAGTGGGCCCGCGCACCCACTGACCAGGGAAAAACGCCCCGGGCGACTGGATATCCTGGTCACATGAGTGACACCCTTCCCGCCTGCCCGCAGTGCGCCGGCGAGTACACCTATGAGATGGACGCCCTCATGGTCTGCCCGGAGTGCGGCCACGAGTGGGCGCCCACCGACGGCGAGGCCGCCTCCGCGGGGGCCGGAGAGCGAGTGGTCAAGGACTCGGTCGGCAAGGTCCTGGCCGACGGCGACACGGTGACCGTCGTCAAGGCCCTCAAGGTCAAGGGCAGCGCCTCCGGTATCAAGGCCGGCACCAAGGTCCGCAACATCCGCCTGGTCGACGGCGTCGACGGCCATGACATCGACTGCCGCATCGAGGGCTTCGGAGCCATGCAGCTCAAGTCCGGTGTGGTGAAGAAGGCCTGACGAGCCCGCCCCCTCCGGTGGAGCAGGCCCGCGCCTCCTAGGCGCGGGCCTGACGCAAGACCCGTTGGATCGGCGTGGGGTGGTAGCGGAGCCTGGAGGACGGGGCGGGGGAGCGGTCGGTCGGGGTGTTCGTGTTCATGCGGCGGCCCCGTGGTTGCCGTGCCCGTCGGCCGACGGAGCGTCAAACCCGGGCCCGCAGCGTTGTTCCGGTCCTCGCCGCGCCCTTCCCGGCACCCACGGTCGCCCCGTATGGTCGGTCAGCGCCGACTTGTCGAGCCACCGTCACCACCCCGGGGATGACCATGAAGAGACTCGGAACGCGCCTGCGTGCCCTGGCCGCGTGCCTGCTCGTACTCGCCGCGCTGACGGCGGGCTCCGGGCCCGCGGCCGCGGAGGGCGCGGCCGCGAGGGCGTCGACCGCCGCGCAGCCGACGGTGTCCTGGACCGGCCCGCTCAGCACCCGCGGGCGCTACATCGTGGATGCCAACGGCGAGCGGTTCAAGCTGAAGGCCGCCAACTGGGCCGGGGCGCAAGGCACCTGGGAGGGCAGCGGGAACGCCGACGACCCGGCGAACAACCAGGCCGGGCAGGTGTCGCACAACCTCCCGCTGGGGCTGGACCGGGTGCCGATGGCCCGGCTCCTGGACGACTTCCACGCCCTGGGCCTCAACAGCATCCGGCTGCCGTTCGCCAACGCGATGATCCACGACACCGCGCCCGTACCGGACGCCGCCGTCGCGGCCAACCCCCAACTGCGGGGCCGCACACCGCTCCAGGTGTACGACGCCGTGGTGGCGGCGCTCACCGACGACGGCTTCGCGGTCATCCTCAACAACCACACCACGACCTACCGCTTCTGCTGCGGCCTGGACGGCAACGAGCGCTGGAACAGCGGCCAGTCCACGCAGGCCTGGGAGGACGACTGGGTGTTCCTGGCGAAGCGGTACAAGGACAACAAGCGGGTGGTCGGCGCCGACCTGCGCAACGAGGTCCGCCGCGACACCTGGGACGACCCCAACTGGGGCCTGGGCGACGCCCACGACGAGTACGCCGCCTTCGAGGAGGCCGGCAACCGGATCCTGCAGGCCGACCCGGACCTGCTCGTCGTCATGGAGGGCATCAACTGGTACGGCATCCCCGCCGCGCCGTTCAGCCACGGCCGCCCGGTGCTCACCCCGGTGCGCAACCTCTCCAACACCCTGATCGACTCCGGCAAACTGGTGTACTCCGCGCACTTCTACGCCTACACCGGACCGGCCAACACCGGTGCGGGCAGCGGTCCGGGGGCGACGAACGACCCCCGCTACGAGGACTTCACCCCCGCGCAGCTGGCCCAGGTCGTGGACGACGAAGCGCTGTTCGTCACCCAGGCCGGACAGCACTTCACCGCCCCGGTCTGGATCAGCGAGTTCGGCGCGGGCGGACGCGGCTCCACCGACGCCAAGGAGCAGGCCTGGCTGGACGCCTTCACCGACCTGCTGGTCCGCAACGACACCGACTTCGCCGTCTGGCCGCTGGTCGGCTGGGCCGACGCCGGCGGACGGCCGCTGGACACCTGGGCGCTGCTCTCCTACGACCCCGCCGGCCGGCGCACCGGCCTCGGCGACCCCGGTGACTGGCGGGCACCCGACTGGCACAAGCTCGTCGACGCCGCCGCGCGCACCGGCCCGGTCGCCCGGGTGGACCACTGGAACATGCTCGACCTCGACCACGGCGACCAGAACGTCTCCCGGCGGATGCTCGCCCTCCCGGACTGGAGCCCCGGCAACCGCAAGGGCAACTGCCCGGACGGCCAGCGCCTGCTCGCCCTCGGCCGCGGCGACAGCCGGGGCCTGTGCACCGACACGGGCGAGCCCGCGACGGGCACCGGCGACTGGACCACCGTCACCGACGAGCGCTACGTCACCGCGGGGGACTGGGCCTCCGGCTACAGCAAGCTCCAGTGCCCCGACCGCACCTACGCCGTCGGCTACGGCGTGCACGGTGACGCCATGGCCGCCCTGCTGTGCGCCCCCGCGGCGGGACCGCTGCCCTCGACCGGCCGCACCCTCTGGTTCGACCGGGGCGACAACCGGCCCGCCACCGGCGGCTCCGTCGCGAGCGACTGGGCGCCGGGCCACTACAAGGGCCAGTGCACGGACGGCGAGTACGTGGCCGGCGTCGCCTACACCTGGCGGTCGCTCCAGTACGGCGCCCCCGACGCCCTGCTCTGCCGCCCGCTCGCCTGACGCGCCGGGTGTCCGTCCCGTTCGCCTGACGCGCCGGACCGGGGCGGGCGTCCGTCTGGTGGTGGCTCGCCTCGCCCGGGGCCGGTGCCTCATGTGCCCGGGACATCGGGTGCAGGACACTGCTGCCATCCGGCCGTCGGCGAGGAGAGGGTGGTCATGGCTGCGGAGAGTGCGCGGAGAGCCTGGTGGCGGCCCCGGTCCGGTGCGGCGGAGCGGCAACTGGCCATGGCGGGCTGGTGCGCCGCCGTCTGCCTGGTGGCCGGGGGCCTGTGGGTGGGCTACGTGGTGAGCCACCTCGGCTCGCCCGGGCTCTCCCAGCCCGCCCACCACCTGGCGGTCCTGGGCTACGGCCTCGCCGCCGTCGCCGGCGGGGTCCTGCTGCACGCCCACCGGCCGGGCAACCAGCTCGGCTGGGCGCTGCTCGCCTACGGGACGGCGCTGATCGTGCCGCTCGCCGCCCAGGCCCCGGTCTGGGTGGAGGTGGGCGACTCGCGGGTGGTCGGGGCCGTGGTGGTCCTGGTGTCGGCCGGCTACACGGTCAGCGGCACGCTGTGGCACGCGCTGCCGCTGTGGCTGCCGTACGGGACGCTGCCGAGCCGCCGCTGGTGGTACGCCATCGGGGCAGTGGGCCTGTGGATGCTGCCGCAGGCGTGCTACTACGTCTACCAGCCCACGGTGTTCGGCCGGCCCAACCCGCTCGCCGGCAGCGCCGTCGCGGGCTGGCTGCGGCAGTTCAACGACCGGCTGCACGCCACCCAGCTCGTGGTGTTCGTCGTGCTGACCGCCCTGGTGATCCTCGTACCGCTCGCCCGCACCCGCGGAGTGTCCCCCCGGCGCCGACAGAACGTGCTGATCGGCCTCGGCATCTACCTGCTGTGGGGCGGCGCAGAACTCGGCTACTACTTCGACGAGCAGAGCACGCCCTCGTACATCGCCTTCGCGATCGCCTCCGCGCTGTGGACGCTCACCCTGGCCGTCGTCGCCGTGCGCGACGGCTCCTGGCGGCTCGACCGGGCGGCCCGGCGGGTGCTGGTCGGACTGCTGGTGGCCGCCGGGCTGGTCGTGGTGTTCGTGCTGGTGGCCTGCGTGCTCTCCACCATGCTGCTGCCCGGGCGGCGCGGCGCCGGGGCGCTGCTGCTGGTCGCCGTCGTCTTCCTGTTCGCCGCCGGGCTGCCCCGGGGCGTCCGATGGGCCTCCGGCGTCGTCGACCGCTGGTACTACGGCTCGCGCGCACAGCCGTACCAGGTGCTGCGCAGCCTGGCCGGACGAGTCAGCCAGACGGTCGACCCGCAGGACGTGCCGGCCGTGCTGTGCACCACCGTCAGTGACGAACTCCGGCTCTCCGGCGTGGCGTTGACCGTCTCCACCCGAGGCGGCGAACGCCCGCTGGCCGCCGTCGGAGACCGCTCCGGCAGCGGCGAGGGCTTCGCCCTGGTGCACCGCGGCGCCGAGATCGGCCGGCTCACCGTCGCCCCGCGCCCCGGCCAGCAGACGCTCGACGACAGCGACCGCGACATCCTCCGTTCGCTCGCCGACCAGGCCGCGCCCGCCGTCGCCTCGCTGCAGCTGATGGAGGACCTGCGGGCCAGCCGCGAACAGATCGTCGCGGCCCGCGAGGAGGAGCGCCGCCAGCTGCGCCGTGACATCCACGACGGCCTCGGCCCGTTGCTGGCCGGCCTGCGGCTGCGCCTCCAGGGCACCGCCGCGGTCGACGACCCGGCGCTGTTCCCGGGCGCGTTGGAGCGGGTCGCGGACGACCTCGCCTCGGCGGTCCGGGAGGTCCGGCGGATCACCGACCGGCTCGGGCCGACCGCCCTGGGCGACTACGGGCTGTCCCAGGCGCTCAACCGGCTCGCCGAGACGTTCAGCGGCGCCGACCTCGCCGTCACCGCCAGGCTGGAGCCCGACCCGCTGCCGGAGCTGCCCGCCGCCGTCGAGGTCGCCGTCTACCGGATCACCGCGGAGGCGCTCAACAACGTGCTGCGCCACGCCCAGGCGAGCAGTGCCACGGTGTCCGTGCGGGTGGACGCCGGGCAGTTGGAACTGGTCGTCCAGGACGACGGGCATGGCCCGGGCCGGCGCGGCCCCGCGCACCCGGGGGTCGGACTGCGGTCGATGTCCGAGCGGGCCGCGGAGATCGGCGGCAGCTGCACCGTCAACGCGCTCGGCCGTGGCACCCGGGTGCACGCGGTGCTCCCTCGGCGGCCCGCGGGCGAGTGAGGTGCTGTGCCGTCGGCTGCGGCCGGGGGCGGGGGTGGAGCGGCGGACAAGGGTTCGCCCCCGGCGCGACGGGTGGTCGGCCGGGGGCGGGATCGGTGCGGGATCGAAAGATGCAAAAGGGATCGGTAACGCGATCAATTGCAGTTCGGGGGGTTGGGGCACAGGGGTCGGGGCGCGCCACCGCCGGGACCGTGCCCGAGGCGGGGGCGCCGCTTCGGCCTGCGGCTGCCCGCGACGCTCTCGGCGCCCTCGACCGGGCACTTGCACGCCCGGGCGGCTGCGGCGAGGCTCACGGCGGCGCAGACCGCGGCGGCACCGGCCGCCACCAGCGCCGTGCCGGCCGTTCTGTCGGTCATGGTGACCTCCACGGTGGGTTCCGCAGGCCGGCCGCTCCGACCTGCTCTTCCATGCCACCGCCGGTCCTGCCCCAACCGCATGGGGCGACGGTCCTGTCCCGGTCCCGCTGAGCGCGCGGGCTGCCACCCCTGGTGATCGGGCGCGGGCGATGCGGCGCGGCCGTGGCTGCTCTGCAGTGGGGCACCTCCGCATCCGGGCTCCACCGGGGTTCCGGTTCGGTTGGTGCGGTGCGGTGCGGTGCGGTGCGGGTTTGGTGCGGGTGCGGTGCGCTGGGGGCGACTCGGCGGACGGCCGGGCCCGGGCACCGGGGGAGCCTCTTCTGGAAGCGTAGCGGCGTGAACGTCCTTCGCAACTCGGCGACTTGGGAAGTCGACGCAATGACGGAAAGGCCGAGGGGGTGGGAGGGAACGGGTTCGTTCACTAACATCGACAGTAGTCCCGTGATAGAGGAACCGTATTCGCCATCGCGCCGGCGGACGGGAACTCCTTTCGGAGATCCGAGATCCGTGCCCCGGAGAACCACGGCGCGGACGAATGCGTGTACCGGTGGGATCGAGGAAGGGCGACTGAAGAAGGTGCGCAGCCATGACCGCTGAAACGGACGCCGTGCGCGGACCGCTGGCCGGAGCCCCGCTGCGGCGGCGCGGCGAGGTGCTGGAGAGCGCCATCTACGAGGCGGTCCTCCGGCAGCTCACCACCGACGGCTACGCCCGGCTGACCATGGAGGGCGTGGCCGCCGCGGCGCAGACCGGGAAGGCCGCGCTCTACCGGCGCTGGGCCTCCAAGGAGGAGCTGGTCATGGACGCGCTGCGGGCCAGCTTGCCGCCGGGCGGGGCGGCCCCCGACACCGGCAGCCTGCGCGACGACCTGCTGGAGGTGGTGGCCAGGCTGCGCGCCGCGATGTTCAGCGAGGTGGGCGCCGCAGTCCGGGCGATCATGAGCGAACTCGACCACCGGCGCGCGCACGCCTTCGTGGAGATCGTGCTGGCGCGGGTGGTCGAGCCGACCACCGCCCTGATCGCCGAGGTGCTGGACCGCGGCACCCTGCGCGGCGAGGTCCGCCCGGGGGCCGTCACCCCGCTGGTCACCGACGTAGTGCCGGCGTTGATGCTGTACCGGATCAAGATGTGCGGCGGGGAGGCGGTGCAGCTCGACCCGGAGGAGATCGTCGACGAGGTGCTGCTGCCGATCGTCCGCCCGTGACGGGGCACCGCCCGGTGTGCGGATCGCGGTGCGGTAGGACGATCGGCAGCGGCCGTCGGATTCTCTCCGGATTTCACTTCCGGTGGGTGCCGTTTGCCGGTGGATGTCGCTTGTGGTGGATGCCGTTTCCGGTGGATGTCGCTTTCGGTCGGATGCCGTGTTCGGTCGGACGGAATTCCCGTCGGTTTCGGTGAAGGTGACGTCCGGGCTCACGCCCCGCTGTGGCGGAGCATGTCCGCGCGCTCGACGACCTTGACCCGCGCACGGCCCTCGGCTCCGCCGAGCGCGCGCTCGTGCGCGTCGAGCAGTTGCCAGCCCGCCCAGGTGGTGTAGCGCACGCCCTGGCCGCGCAGGTGCTCCTCGACCGCCGCCGGGTCGGGCTCGGTGGCGCCGGGCAGGCGGCCCGCGGTGTGGTCCTCCAGCAGGCAGGCGACGGTCTCGTTGGCGTCGCCCTTGGTGTGGCCGATCAGGCCGACCGGGCCGCGCTTGATCCAGCCGGTGACGTAGGTGGCGGCGCGGTGCGAGCCGTCGCCGTCCACGACCCGGCCGGCCGTGTGCGGGACGGTGCCCGAGACCGGGTCGAAGGGCAGCTTGGGCAGCTCGTCGGAGTAGTAGCCGACGGCGCGGTAGACCGCCTGCACGTCCCAGTCCGTGAAGCGGCCGGTGCCGCGCACGTTGCCGGTGCCGTCCGGCTCGGTGCGCTCGGTGCGTAGCCCGACCACCCGGCCGTCCGCACCGAGGACCTCCACCGGGGACTCGAAGAAGTGCAGGAAGACCCGGTGCGGGCGGTCTCCGACGTCGCGGATCGCCCAGTTCTCCAGGGTCGACGCGACCAGGTCGACGTGCTTGACGGCGCGGCGCTCGGCGATCGAGCCGGCGTCGTACTCGATGTCCTCGGGGTCGACGATCACCTCGATGGTGGGGGAGTGGTCCAGCTCGCGCAGTTCCATCGGGCTGAACTTGGCCTGGGCCGGGCCGCGGCGGCCGAAGACGTGCACCTCGCGGGCCCGGTTGCGCAGCAGGCCCCCGTGGACGTTCGGCGGGATCTCGGTGGGCAGCAGCTCCTCGGCGGTCTTGGCGAGGACCCGGGCGACGTCCAGGGCGACGTTGCCGACGCCGAGGACCGCGACCTTCTCGGCCTCCAGCGGCCAGCTGCGGGGCGCGTCCGGGTGGCCGTCGTACCAGGAGACGAAGTCGGCCGCGCCGTAGGAGCCGTCGAGGTCGATGCCGGGCAGGTCCAGCGGGCGGTCGGCCATCGCGCCGGTGGCGAAGACCACGGCGTCGTAGAACCGGTGCAGGTCGTCCAGGGCGAGGTCGGACGGGTAGTCGACGTTGCCGAACAGGCGGACCTGCGGCTTGTCGAGCACCTGGTGCAGGGCCGTCACGATGCCCTTGATGCGCGGGTGGTCGGGCGCGACGCCGTAGCGGATCAGGCCGAACGGGGCGGGCATCCGCTCGAACAGGTCGATCGAGACGCCGGGGGTCTGTGCGGCGTCGGACTTCAGCAGGGCGTCGGCGGCGTAGATACCGGCGGGGCCGGCTCCGACGATCGCGACCCTGATCGGGCGGGGCATGGCGGGCGGGCCTCCGGTCGGGCGCAGCGGGAAGTGGTCTGGACCCTTGCAGCCAACCCGGGGGCGGGACGGGGGTGTAGGGGGCTCCGGTCTATGGCGGCATAGAGACGACCTATGGCCGGGCGGCCGGTGGGGCGGTCGGTGGTGGCCGGACCTGGCGGTCGGTGCCGGGGCGGCCGGTGGGGGCGGCCGGACCGGGACGGCGCCCGGGCCGGCCGCGTGGCGGTGTCAGCCGCCGTCGGCCGGGGCCTGCGCCGGTACGGCGGGCGGCGGGGCCTGGGGCACGGCACCCGCGTCGCCCGTACCGTCGGCGACCCGGGCGGCGGCGGCCTCGAAGAAGCGCAGCAGTTCCACCGGGAACGGCAGCACCAGCGTCGAGTTCTTCTCCGCCGCGACCTCGACGACCGTCTGCAGCAGCCGCAGCTGCATGGCCGCCGGCGTCCCGGCCATCTTGGCGGCCGCCGCGGCCAGCTTGGTGGCGGCCTGGAACTCGCCGTCGGCGGTGATGATCCGGGCCCGGCGCTCCCGGTCGGCCTCGGCCTGGCGGGCCATCGAGCGCTTCATCGAGCCGGGCAGACTGACGTCCTTGATCTCCACCCGGTCGATGTGCACGCCCCAGCCGGTGGCCGGGCTCTCCAGCATGATCTCCAGCCCCTGGTGCAGGTTCTCCCGGCCGGAGAGCAGGTCGTCCAGCTCGCTCTTGCCGATGATCGAGCGCAGGGAGGTCTGGGCGACCTGCAGCATGGCGAAGGCGTAGTTCTGCACGTCCACGGTGGCCTTGACCGGGTCGATCACCCGGAAGTACAGCACCGCGTCGACGCTCACCGAGACGTTGTCCTTGGTGATGCCCTCCTGCGCGGGCACCGGCATGGTGATGACCTGGACGTTGACCTTGCGCATCCGGTCCGCCACCGGCACGAGCAGGGTGATGCCCGGCTCCCGGACCCGCCCGCGCACCCGCCCCAGCCGGAACACCACGCCGCGCTCGTACTGCTGCACCACCCGTACGCCGGTCAGCAGCCAGAGCAGGAGCACCACGGCGACGATCACGACCGCTGTCACGAATCCCACCTCCCCCGTCGGCACGCAGCCGGGCCGGGACCGGGATGGCCCTGTCGCGCGGTGCGAGCCGCGCAGGACAGTATGCGCCCGGGGTGCCGGGCGGGACAGGCGTGTGCACAGCGGTTTTGACGGGCCCTCGGCGGGCGGCTCGGACCCGGGTCCGCGTCGGGGAGGCGATCGCAGCCGGGTGGTGGGGGATCAAGGCCGGATCCCGGAGCGGCGGGCGGTGCGGGCCGACACGCACGGGGCCGTGCTGTTGCTCGACTTGCCGCAGGCCGGGCGCTTGGATGGCTCTGCCCTGGTCAACTGGACGGACCCGGCCAGCCGAGGAGCCACCACCGTGAACGACACCACCGATGCCGCCGCCGTGGCCCGCCGGATCACCGAACGGCGCGATCAACTGGGCCTGAGTGAGGAGGACTTGGCCCGCCGGGCCGCGATGGCCCCCCGCTACCTGCGGCACCTGCTCGACGCCGGGCCCGCGTTCGACCCCGGCGGGTTCCTGCGGATCGCCGCGGCCCTCGGCAGCAGCCGGTCCGAAATTCTGGAGGGCCGTAGCGACGCACCGCCCGGACAGGGCGGCCCCGGCCCGCGCCCCCGGCTGCAGAACCTCACCGAAGCCGAGTGCTGGGAGCTCGTCGGCACGCACGGCATCGGCCGGATCGGCCTGCCCGTCGAGCCGGGACCGGTGGTGCTGCCCGTCAACTACGTCGTCGACCGGGCCTCCTTCGCCTTCCGCACCGGCGAGCACCACGCCGCCGCCCCGGAGGAGGGCGCCGCGGTCTCCTTCCAGGTCGACCGCATCGACGAGTACCTCGGCCGCGGCTGGAGCGTGCTCGCCCTCGGCCAGGCGCACTACGTGAACGAGCCGGACGAGCAGGAGCACTTGGCCGGTCTGCCCGGGGCCCGACCGTGGTCGGGCGGGGACCGGCCGTGCTGGGTCCGGATCCGCCCGCAGGAGATCACCGGCCGCCGGCTGGTCACGGGCTGAGGGATCGCGGGTCCGTGGCGGTGCTTGGTCCCCTGGTGGGGCAGGTGTTGCCTGAGTCGGCCTGGGCATCGGCACCGTGGCAGCAACCGGCGTTCCCGCGGGCCGACTCGGCGCTGCGCACCGAGCGCGCCCTCGGCCTGGACCTGTGGGCCGACCAGGCGCCCCGGATCGAGGGCGTCGGCGTGTCGGTGACCGGCCCGGACGGGGCGCGGGCGATCGACTGGGTCGGACGGCTGGACGCCTACGCGCAGTCCGTCGACCAGCGGCTGAAGATGTCCACCTGGCTGGAGCTCTTCGCCGAGCGCGGCGGCGGGTGGACCTGCGCACGGTGACCGCCGCCGACGTGCAGCACCTCGCCGGCGGGCGTGGACCGGTGGTATCTCGACCCGGCCAAGGCGGCCGCCTACCTGGCCTCGGTCACGATCGGCGACTGAAAGGTCAAGAGTTCGCCAAATCGGGTGCAAGAACGTGTCGATCATGGTGGGTTCGTGTCAGTCCCTCACCGAGGGGACCATTCGGCTCGGAACGCGAGCAGTGCGGACAGCATGCGGACAACAGGAGACACGTGGTGGCGGTCGACGGGGGCAACATGGCCCAGGTTGTGATCGATACGGCTTACAACGAGCGCAAGCGGCTGCACACCGGCCGCAGCCGGACCACCGCCATGGTCGTGCTGGGCCTGCTGGCCGCGGTCGGGCTCTTCCTGGGGCTGGTGGTCGGCAAGTCGGACTCGACCTCCGCGCCGACCTGCGACGGCCACACCATGACCCGGACCAGCGAGTGCCGGATCTGGTCCAACCACGGCGGCGGGGGCACCTACTCGTACGACGAGATGATCGACCGTCGGGAGTCCTCCAACGGAGTGTGGCGGGCCATCGGCTTCGGCGGCGCCGGCCTCGCCGTCGTCTTGATGGCGGTCGCCGCCACCAAGCTCAACCCGAACCGCCCCTGGGGCACCCCGGTCACCGCCGCCTGCCCGCGCTGCCGCGAACTCAATTTGCGGGAGAAACTCACCGTCCACAGCGTCACCCGGGGCCGCACCACCCACCGCTACAGCGGCATCGTCACCCTCTGCACCCCCGCCTGCGGATTCTCCACGATCCGCCAGCGCTGACCGCCCGCCCCCGAGCGGACGCCCGACTAAGCCCTCCCGCTCCCACCCACTACGCTCGGTGCCCGTCGAACTGATGATGGGGTGAAGCGAGTGAGCAGGTGGGAGCGGGCGCTCGACGCGGCCGGCGTACACGACCCGGGACTGCGGGCCGACTACAGCCGGCAGCGGCAGCAGGTCGCCCGGTACAAGCGAGAGGTCACGCTGGCCGCCGCCCTGCTGCTGCCCGGCCGGACCGTCCCGCACGTGATCGCCGCCGCCGCCTTCATGCACCGCACCGACACCCTCCTCGACAGCGGACCCCTCGAAGAACGCCGGGCCGCGTCCGCCCGCTGGCAGCAGCGGGTCACCGAGAGCCTGGCCGCCGGCCGGACCGACGACCCCGAGCTGCGCCCCCTGCTGCACAGCATCGACGCGCACCCCGTCCTCCGCGAACGGGTCCTCGACTTCCTCGCCGCGACCGACGCGGACCTCGGCTTCACCGGGTTCGCCACCGAAGAGGACTACCAGGCCTACGTGGACGGGTACTCGCTGCCCGGCTTCATGGTCGTCGCCGCGCTGCTCGGACCGGACGGCGACCAGAGCGCCTACCGGACCGGCTGCCGCACCTACATCGACGCCAGCCAGCGGCTCGACTTCGTCAACGACCTCGCCGAGGACCTCGCGGACGGCCGGCTGACCATCCCCGAGCAGACCCTCCGGGAACACGGCGTCACCCGAGCCGACCTCGAACACCGCCGCGACCTGCCGACCGTACGGGCCCTGCTCGGCGACCAGCTCGACCGGGTCGACCGCACCCTCGCCGAAGGCCGGGCCGTCATCGACCTGGTGCCCGCCGTCCACCGGCCGATGGTCCGGTGCATCGTCGGCGTGGACGAGCTCACCAGCGCCGCCGCCCGGGCCGACCGGGGCGCCCTGCTGCGCCGCTCCGCGAGCCCGTCCAAGCCCGGCGCGCTGCGGCTGCTCGGGCGGGAGTACCTCCGGGCGCGTCGGCTGCGGGGGTGAGAGCGGCGGGGTGGAGGCTCCGGGGGCGGCGGGCGGCGTGGGAGGGTATGCGGAGGGGGCGTCCACAAACGGAACCACCCTCTGTCGTAGGAGAGTTCGCAGCTCCGTCGTGGCCCTGTCGCGGCTCCCGGGGCCTGGCTAGCATGAGCGCCCAGCTGCAGGACCCAATGACCAGAATCACCGGGAGGACCCCTATGAGTGCACTGGTGACCGACATCCGCGACGCGGGGCTGCTGGACATCGACGAGGACGCCATCGTGTTCGAGGACGAGTTCGACGCGGACCTCGCGCCGGTCGCGTGTCTCGCCGACCCGTGGGTCACGTACGTTCCGACCCGCTTCCCCTGTGAGATGAATGCCTGATCCGGTTGATCCGCCTGATTCGGCTGGTTGGATGGGTCGGGCTGGCGGACTGATCGGATCCATGGCGTCGCAGCGGACCCGGGGGAGGGCCTCATTGAGCACACGACCCGACCCCGGATCCGCCGAGGCACTGCGGTGCCGCGTCGAGGCGCTGACCGCCGACGCTCCCGGCGCGCGCCGCCCGCTGGGCACCGACGGCCCGTGGTGGTACCTCCGGGACGCGAGGATGCCGGCGCTGCCCCACGGCTGGAAGCTGCACGTGTCCACCCGCCCGGGCGAACTGGCCGCCCTGCTCGACGTGGTGGTCCCGATCCTGCTGCGCCACACCTGCGACGCGAAGTTCGCGCAGAGCGCGGCGGTGCTGCAGGAGCTCAACAGCGGCCGACACGGCGCCGCCGCCGTCGGGAAGGCCGTGACGGTGTACCCCCGGCCCGAGGAAGTCCGCATGCTGGGCTTGGAGTTGGCGCTGGCCTTGGCCGGGTGGTCCGGTCCCGAGGTGGTGAGCGACCGCCGGATCCGGCCGGACGCCCCGGTGTACTACCGCTACGGGCCGTTCCGGGTCACGGACGACGAGGCGGAGCGCGGCATGGCCGGCCCCGACGGCACGGTGTGCCCGGGCCTGGCCGAGGCCCGGTACCGCCAACCCCCATGGGCGAAGGACCCGTTCGCCCCGGGCGGAGCCGCCGCCCCCGCCCGCCCGGCGACCACCCGCGTGGGCGACGGGCGCTACCGGATCACCGCCGGCATCACCCGTGCGCCGAGCGGCCACGTCTACCGCGCGGTCGAACTCGCCACCGGGCGCGATGTGGTAGTCAAGCAGGCCCGGGCCTTCGTCGCCGAGGACGGCGCCGGCACCGACGCGCGCGGCCGGCTGCGGCACGAGCGCCGGGTGCTCGCCGCCCTGGCCGGGGTGCCCGGAGTGCCGCCGCTGGTGGACTACTTCCGGCACGGCACCGACGAGTACCTGGTCAGCGGCGCCTGCGGGCAGCGCGACCTGCGCCGGGACGTCCTGGCCTGCGGTCCGTACACCGCCTGCGGTCCGTACACCGCCGGGGTTTCGGATGCCGGCGGGGCTGCGGATGCCGGCGGGGCTGCGGACGACGGCGGGCGCGACGGGTGGCGGCTGGCGCGCGGGCTGCTGCGCATCCTGGACGCGGTGCACGCACGCGGTGTGGTCGTGTGCGACCTCAAGCCCGCGAACGTGGTGCTCGACCGCGACGGCCGCGCCGCGCTCGTCGACTTCGGGGTGAGCGCCCTGGCCGGCGACCGCCCGCCCGGGGCCGCCGCCGGCTACGGCCTGCCCGGCGCCACCGGTGACGACCCCACCGAGGACTACTACGCGCTCGGGACGACGCTGCACTACGCCCTGACCGGCCTCGACCCCGTCGTGATCGACCCGGACCCGGCGACCAACCGCGACCGGACGGTGGCGTGCCTGCGCGCGGCCCTCCCGGAGTCGGCCCTCCCGGAGCCGGCGCACCCGGCGGTGCGCCTGATCGAGGGGCTGCTGGGCTTCGACCCGGCGGAGCGCGCCGCTGCGGCCTCCGCGCTTCGCGCCGGCGGTGCGGGGGCCGGTGCTGGCGCTGGCGGGGATGCTGGCGCGGGCGCGGCCCCCGTGCGGAGCCGGTCGGTGAAGGCCCGGTCGGTGCGCTCCGGTCGAATCCTGCTGGACGAGGCCCTGGACCACACCGTCACCACCTGCGTCCGGATGGCCCGCGAACTGGTCGCCACCGGCCCGGGCGCGGAGCGGCCCCGCACCCTGCTCTCCCTCTACGACGGCGGGGCCGGCCTCGGCCTCGAACTGCTGCAGCACGCGGACCGTCCGGACGCCCGCGCGGCCGCCGCCACCCTGGCCCGCTGGACGGCCGCCCACCCGGCCCTCGACCGTCTGGACGGCTCGCTGTACCAGGGGCGTACGGGCGTGGAGCTGTTCCTCGCGCAGGCGGCGGCCGTCCTCGGGCCGGAAGCGCCGGAGCACGGCTTCCCGGCGGCGCCCGGCACGGGAGAGGGGACGGATCAGATCGCGGGTGAGGCCGGGATCGGTACCGGGCACCTGCTCCTCGCGGCGCTCCGCCCGCCCGGCCGTCCGGTCGTCGGTCCGGTCTCCGGCCCGGCTGCCGACCGGCATCTCGTGGCAGCCGCCGACTGCGCGGCGCGGCTGGTCGCCGGGCCGCTCGACGCCCCCGAGGACGCGCCCAACCCCGGCACCGCCGCCCTCGCGGAGGGCTTCGCCCACGGCCGCGCGGGCGTCGCCCACTTCCTGCTCGCCATGCCCGACGCGGCGTCACAGCGCACCGCCCGCCGCATCGTCGACGGGCTCGCCGCCGACCTGCCCCGGATCGTCGACGCGGCCCGCCGCCCCGGAGCGACCCGCCGCTACCTCTCCTGGTGCCGGGGACTGGCCGGACTCGGCACGCTCCTGGTCCAGGCCGGACTGCGGTACGGCGACGAGGACCTGCTCGCCTTGGCCGCCGACGCGGCCGACACCTGCCGGGCGCTCGCCCCGAGGACCGCCCAGGTCTTCCGCTGCTGCGGACTGGCCGGCGTCGGGGACCTCCTGGTCGACCTCGCGACGGCCACCGGGGACGACCGCCACTGGGCGGCGGCCGAGGACCTGGCGGCGCTCCTGCTCACCCGGGCCGGCGGCCCGCCGAGCCGGCCGGTCCTCCCCGGCCGGCAGCCGGACGCCGAGGCGCGCGCATGGGCGGTCGGCACACCCGGCGTCGCCACCTTCCTCCGGCGGCTGTCGCGGCGCGGCGGCCCGGTGCCGGGGCAGCTGCCGCTGCGCTGAAGTCTCTGTCGTCGGGCGGGTGCGGGGGCCGTAGCCGTCGGTCTGCGTATGCCCAAGTTCCTTGCCAGTGACGGACTTTCGGGATCCGTCGGCGGCGGGAAAGTCGGAGGTCAGTGGCGGATCGCTCAAGCACCGCTGGAGCAGCGGCGGCGATGCGCCGCCGGGGTGGGGACTACTGGCCAATGTCCGGTTGGACCATGCCGCCGGCCGTTGCCCGCGACCTAGACTCGCCGACGGGCGACGCGACCTCCGGATCCGAACAGCCCGCGTTCGCCGCACCCACGGGGGGCCTGGTACATCCCGCAGCACCCGCTTCGCAGTCGCGTCCCGGACCGTCCGGCACGCCTGCCACCTCAAGGGAGTCCGCCATGTCCGACACCGCCATGTCCCGTTCCGCTGCCGCCGAGACCGGTCTCGACCTTCAGGACCTCGACCTCAGCGAGCTGACCGTCACCTCCCTGCGCGACACCGTCGCGCTGCCCGAGAACGGCGCGTCCTGGGGCTCCTGCTCCTGCCAGGGCTCGTCCTCCTGTGCCCAGCCGCAGACCATGGTCGCCCCGATCGTCTGACCAACCGTCAGGAAGTCGGCGAAGACGTCTCGTTCGAGGACCGAGAATCCGGGAGAGAACATGTCCGATCACGCCCGGGGTGAACTCGCGCTCGACGAGATCCTCGCCCTCGACGGCCTCGACCTGGGGGAGTTGACCGTCACCGCGCTGCGCGACACCGTCGCGCTGCCCGAGACCGGCGCCTCCGGTGCCCCCAGCTCGACCTCCTGCGGATCGTCGTCCTGCGCCGTTCCGCACCCGCCGACCCAGACCTTCTGAGGCCGGTGCCACCGCACCACCACCGAACCCGGCGCGTTCGCGCGGACGCGCCGGGTTCCTCCCGTGCACCGCCCAGGCCCCGTCGGAGGGAAGCGCCATGCCGAACCGAGTCCTGCCGCGAGGCCTGCCCCCGGCGCCGCTCCTGGACGCCGCGCTGCCGTCGCCCGAGCCCGTGCCGGGGCCGACCGCGTCCACGGCGCGCCACGCACTGGTACGCGCCACCGTGCTCGCCCGGCCCGCGCAGTCCGCCGCGTCGGCCGCCGTACGGGGCCTGCTGGCTGAACTCGGCGCCGTCGAGGCCACGGACTCGGCCCTGCGGCCCGCCCTCTGCGACGACCTGTACGCCAGCCGCGCCGGGCACGACGAGGACTTCCACCGCCGGGTCGTGCTCCCGCTCCGCCGGGACCTGCACAACGGGCGCCCTCCCCGCGCCGCGCTGCTCGACCGGCTCGCCGACCTGCCGCAGCGCGTCCCCACCCTCGCCGCCTGGCTGGACCTGCGGCAGCGGCGCACCACCGTGCTCGCCGCGCTCGCCGACGCCGTCCCGCCCGCGCTCGCCGCCGAACGCGCCGCCCTCGCCGACCTCTGCCGCGAACCCGCCTTCGCCCGAGCCGTCGCCCTCACCAGCGGCGACCTGCTGCGCGCCGTCACCCACACGGCGCGCGCGGCCGGTGCGGCCGGTGCGGCCGGGGAACGGAGCGGCCGGGCCCGCAAGGAGGAGGCCGCCGTCCTGCGCCACGCCCTGCGGGCCACCGCCAAGACCAGCCCGCTCTCCTGGTTCACGGCGGTCGACTGGGCCCCGGCGGACGGGAGGTCGGGCGGCGCAGGTCGGCCCGCGCGCGCGGTCGTCCGGGAGAACCGGACGCTGGTCGCCGCCCTCGTCCAAGCCCTGCTCGACGACCCCCGGCGCAGCCGCACCCTGCCGCACCGGATGGCCAGCGCCGCCCGCGTCGCCGACGGCCGCGCGCACTACGCCCGCAGCGAGGTGGTGTTCGCGGGCGGGCGCTACCTGGTCACCCGCGAGGAGGAGGTGGCACTCGCCGCCCGGCCCGAACTCGCGCTGCTCGCCTCGCTCGCCGACACCTCGGGCACCGCTGGCGTTCACGGCACCACCGTTAGTGCTGGCACTGCTGACACTGATGGCACTGCCGGCGCCCACTGCACGCCTGTCCGGCTCGCCACCCGCCTCGCCGCCGCCCTCGGCCGCCCGGACGCTGACCCTGCCGTCCACCGCTTCGTCGGCCAACTCCTCGCCGCCGGACTGCTGGTGCCCACCGAACCGGTCGACCCGCAGGATCCGCAGGCGCTGCGCAGCCTCGCGGCGTGGCTGCGGCAGTGGCCGGAGGATGCCACGATCGTCACCTGGATCGACCAACTCATCGATTTCACCGAACAGTTGGCGGAGGCTCCGGGCGAGCTGCGCCCCGTGCTGCTCGCCGTACTCGCCGACGTCTGGCGCAGGGTGCTGGACGACGCGGGCCGGCCCGTTCCGGCGGATGCGGCGCCGCTCACCGTCCTCAGCGAGGACGTCCACGCCCCCGCCCCGCCGCAGCCCCGGCCGAGCGGCGCCGACCGGGCCGCACTCGCCGAACTCACCGCACTGGCCGAGCTGTTCGACCACGGCCACCTGATGCGCCGGGCCGCCCGCGACCGCTTCGTCGCCCGGTACGGAGACGGCGGGGTGTGCGCCACCCCGTGGGAGTTCGGAGCCGACGCCGCACAGGCCTGGGCCGACACCGCCATTCCGGACGAACTCGTCGCACTGCGAGCCGAGTTCACCGCCCTACCGGAGGCCGACGGCGAACTCGTGCTCCCCGCCGAACGGGTCCGCGCGCTGGCCGCCCGGCTGCCCGGTTGGACCGCCGCCCGGCCGCTCAGCTACTCCTGGTTCGTCCAACGCGACACCGCTGACGGCCTGTTGTGCGTCAACCACGTCTACGGCGGCTGGGGACGCTTCACCAGCCGCTTCCTCGACGCCGGCCCGCCACGGGCCGCCGCCGACGTCGCCCGACAGATCCGGCGCGGCCTCGGCGACGGCGCCCGCGCCGCCCAGATCCGGCCGGTAGGAGGCTTCAACGCCAACCTCCACCCCCTGCTGCTCGCCGACGAGATCGGCCCCGACCGGCAGTGGACCAGCCTCGCCGAGGCCGACCTCGACCTCGTCCACGACACCGCCACCGACCAGCTCCGCTTCCGGCTGCGGAGCACCGGCGAGCAACTGGACATCCTCTACCTGGGCTTCCTCGCCCCGCTGATGCTGCCCCAGCGGCTGGCCCCGCTGCTCGCCGACCACCCCAACGGCGTCGTCGACTTCAGCCCCGTCGTGCCCCGCACCGCCGTCACCGCACCCGGCGGCACCGTCACCCGCACCCCGCGCCTGCGCCACCGCCACGTCGTCCTCGCCCGCCGCCGCTGGCACCTCCCGGCCGCCGTCCTCGACGCCCTGCGCGCCGACCTGGCTGCCGATCCCGGGCCCGGACCCGGACTCGGCCCCGGCCACCGCCCCGGTCCGGAGAGCGTCCCGGTGGCGGCCGTCGCCCGCTGGCGCGCCCTGCTCGGCCTTCCCGAACAGCTCTTCCTCCACCCCGTGCCGGCCGCCACCACCACCGGCACGCCCGCCGACGCCTTCGTGGCCCACCTGCGCGCCCCCAAGCCCCAACCCGTCGACCTCGGCAACCCCCTGCACCTGCGCCACCTCGCCAAATGGCTCACCCGGTACCCGAACGGCGTCGCGCTGGAGGAGGCCCTGCCCGCCGTCGCCGGGGCGGCGGAACCGACCCGGGCGGTCGAGCTCGTGGTGGAGACGTACCGCCCCGGGAGGGCGGGCGTCGGCGTGGCCGACGTCGGTGCGCGTCCTTGCGACGCTGCCGTCCGTCCTTCCGTCCCGACCCCGCAGAGCCGAGGAGACGTGCGATGAGTGACCCGGCCGACGGCCCGGAGGCCGTGACCGTCTGCGATGTGGTCCTGACCCACTACCAGCCCGTCAAGGCCCGTGCGCTGCGCGAAGCCGTCCTGCCGCTGGCCCGGCAGGCGGCGGCGGACGGGCTGGCGGCGCACGTCGAGCGGCACTGGCGGTTCGGGCCGCACCTGCGGCTGCGGCTGCGCGGCCCCTCCACCCGGGTGGCCGTCGCGGCCGAGCGGGCCGCCGAGCAGCTGCGGGCCTGGGCGGCGGCGCACCCGTCCGTCGCCGACCGGACCGACGAGCAGCTGCTGGCCGAGGCCGCCGTCGCCGGGCGGGCAGAGCTGGTCGCACCGCCGTACGGTCCGCTGGTGCCGGACAACACCGTCCGGGTGGTACCCGTGGACCCGTCCGCCGAGCACACCCTGCGGACGCTGCTCGGAGCCGGATCCGCCGACCTGCGCGAGGAGTTGCTGCGCCTGGGGCTCCCCGCCCTCGGCTCGGGGTGCGACTTCCTCGGCGCACACGGCGACGCACCCGAGGCGAGGGTACAACTGGTCGTCGCGGCGCTCGCGGCGCACGCCGCCGCGCACCCGGACGGCCTGGTCGGCGGCCACTACTCGATGCTCTCGCACCTGGAGGACTTCCTCGTCCACGAGGACCCGGACGGCAACCTGCGGGCCGCCTTCGAGCGGCGCTGGGAGTGTGCCGGCGGCACGGTCACGGAACTGGTGGGCCGGATCGCCGGCGGCGGCGCAGGCGGCTGGGAACGGGACTGGGCGCGCTGGTCGGCGACGGCCTGGGAGCTGGCGGAGCGGCGGCTGACGGCAGGGGCCGACCTCGGCGGCGACCGCCGCGAGTACCGCGAGCGCGCCGCCGCCCTCGGCGACCGGGCCACCGCCGAGCGTTGGAACCCCGAACTGCGCACCCGCTACAGCGAGTTCCACCAGCTGCTGCACCGCTCCGACCCCGACGGCACGATGTGGACCCGCCCGGACTACCTGATCTACCGGGCCTGCACCAACGGCCTCTACCGATTGCTCGCGATCTGCGACGTCCGGCCGGTGGAGCGCTACCTCGCCGCCCACCTGGTGGTCCGCAGCGTGCCCGCGCTCACCGGGCACCGGTGGCAGGACCGGCTGGACGAGGTCATCGCCGTGGTGGAGGGCGCCGCGTGACCACCACCGAACCGGTCACCGGACCGGTCGCCGGACCGGTCACCGAACCAGGCGCCGCACGGCCCGGGCGGCTGCGGCCCCACCTGCGCCCGGGCGTGGCGGTGACCCCGCTGCGGGACGGCCTCCACCTGCGCGGGCGCGGTACCAGCCTGACCCTGGAGGGCAGCCGGGCGCTCCCGGCGCTGTGGAAGCTGCTCGCCAGCCGGCTCGCCCCCGGCCCGGACGCGCCGGCGCAGCCCGCGCCCCTCCCGCAGGTGGCGGCGGCGCTGGCCACCGTCACCGCCCGGCTGCGCGAACACGACCTGATCGTGGACCACCCCGACGGCACCCGACCGTCCCCCTGGCCGGGTGCGGTGGCTGACGCGCCCGCCCGCGTGGCGACTGCCCTCGCGGCCGCGCGTCCGGTGGTGGCGGCGGCGGACCCGGACGGGCCACCGGCCCGTGCGCTGGCCCGCGCCCTCGCCCGGGGCGGGACGGCCGCACCGGTGGTGGTCGCCGAGCGCGGACTGCCTGCCGGTCGGGTGGTGGCTTCGGCGGGCGAACCGCCGGTGGCGGTCGCCGTGCAGTGCGGCGCGGACGGCGGCTTCGTCACGGAACCCGCCGACCCGGCCCGCACCCGCGCGGACGCTGCCGCCCTCGCGGCCCTGCTGGGCACTGCCGCCACCGACACCTCCTCCGCCTCCTCCTCCGCCTCCTCCGACACCGCCACCCGGGCCATCACCAGGGACATCACCGGGCGCTCTGCCACGCTGCCCGTCCTACTCGCCGCCGCCGGTGCCCAGCGGCTGCTCTGCGCCGTCGCCGGCCTGCCGGACCCGGGCGCGCCCGGCGACGACCCGCGCCTGCTGGCCGGTCGCCCCGCCGTGCTGCTCGCCGGGGCCCGCCCGCCGCGCGCTGAGCACCACCCGTGGGCGGCGGGCCCCGGTGCCGCCGCCGCGCCGCCCACGGATCTCGCCGAGGCCCTGCGCCGGGTGGCCGTCCTCGGTGATCCCCGGCTGGGCGTCCTCGACGCGCCGTCCCCCGGGGACCTCCCGCAGCTGCCCGCCGCCCTGGTCTGCTGCGGCACGCCGTCCGGCACCCTGGCAGCGGGCGCGGTCCGGACGGACCTGGCGCGGCTGGCCGCCGCCTGCCGGTCCGTCGAGCTGCACGTGGCGGCCGTCGACGGGGGAGCCCAGGTGACGGTCGGTGTCGACCCGGACCACGCGCTCGGCCGGGCGCTGCGTCGGGCAGCCGTCGCCCACGTGGCCCCGGACGGCCGCCCGCTGTCGGACGCCGCCTGGCGGGACCATCCGCAGGCCGCGCACTGGTGGGGTGTCCTGGTCCGGCGCCTCAGTCGTCCGCCAGCGCTGACGCTGCATCAAGTCAGGCGGCACGAGGTGTACTTGGCGGACATCGAGGGCGCCCGAGCAGTCGAGGCCACTCCCGCCGCCGCGGTCGCGCACGCCGCCCTGGCCGCCCTCACCCGCCTCCTCGCCCGGGAGCACGGCCTCGCCGCCGCCCACCACACCGCCCTCAGCGGCGCGGCTGCCCGGCTCGCCGCCGCCGGTCGCCAGCCGGCAGCGTGGGCGGACGAGGGCTGGACGGACCGCTGGCTCGCCGAACTCGCCGACCACGAAGCGGACTTGCGCACCACACTGCGTCGCCTGACCGGCTTGCGCACCACCCCCTGGCGGCCCGCCGCCCCCGGCGCCCGTCCGCTCGCCAACGCCCTGGACGGCTGCGGGTTCACGGCCCTCGTCACCACCGGAGACGGCCGATGACCGAACTCCCCGTCCTCACCCCGGACCAGGCGCTGGCCGCCACCAGCGGCACCGCCGTCGTGTACCTCGCCGAGTGGACCCTCGGCCTGGCCACCCGGCTCAGCCGCCACGCCCTGGCCCACCCCGTACGACTGGTGCCGGTGCGCGAGGACGGCGCGCTGACCCTGGTCGGCCCCGTCCTGCACCCCGGCGCGTCCGCCTGCCTCGGCTGCACCGAGTACCAGCGGCTCGCCACCGCCGGCGGCCGGGTGCCCTGGCAGAGCCCGGACCTGGCGCTCGCGGGCACCGGCACCCCGGCGTTCGGCGAAGCGGTGGCCGCGCTCGCCGCAGACCTCGCCGAAGCCGCCACCGAACCAGCCGAAGCCGCAGACAACCCGGCCGACCCGGCCGCAGCCGTCGTCCACGTCGTGAACGGCGCCCGGGCCACGTGGTCCACCCACCGGGTCCGCCCCGTCGGGGGCTGCCCGGTCTGCCGTCCGCTGCCCGCCGACGCACCGGAGGCGGCCCGGCTGCTCGCGACGCCCCGCCCGCTGCCCGACCCCGCCGTGCTGCGCGGCCCCAACGACCGTACGAGCGCGGCGCAGTTGCGGGCCGAACTGCACGACGAGCGGTTCGGCCCGGTCCGTCGGCTGTTCCGTACCGAGGACTCGGCGTTCGCCCTCACCACCGCCTGGGTGACCGACGGGCGCGCGCTCGACGACGGCGGGTACGGGAGGGCGGCGGACTTCCGTTCCAGCGAGCGGGTGGCGCTGTTCGAGGCCGTGGAGCGTCTGGCGGGCATGCGTCCGCTCGGGCGCCGGACCGTCCTGCGGGCCTCCTTCGCCGCGCTCGCCCGGGGGTCGGGCCCCGGCGCGGTCCTCGACCCCGCCCGGCTCGGCCTGCCCGACCCCGCCCATCACGGGCATCCGGCCGCCGCCACCGTCCCGTACCGCCCGGACCTGGTGCTCGACTGGGTCCACGGCTGGTCGCTCACCCGCCGCCGCCCGGTCGCCGTGCCCGAGCACATCGCCTACTGGGACCTGCCGGACCGCGACCGGCCCCGCGTGGTCTACGAGTCGTCGAACGGCTGCGGCCTCGGCAACAGCCCCCAGGAGGCCGCGCTCTACGGGTTGTTCGAGGTCGCCGAACGCGATGCCTTCCTGATGGCCTGGTACGCGCGCACCCCGCTGCCCGCCGTCGCCGTCCCCACCGACGACCCGCAGGTCGCCGACCTCGCCGAGCGCGCCAGCCTGCTCGGCTACCGGCTCACCCTGCTCGACGCCACCAACGACCTCGGCGTCCCCGCCGTGATCGCCCTCTGCCGCCACCGAGGCAGCCACCGAGGCAGCCAGGGCGGCCGCCACCGAGGCCGGCAGGACAGCCACCACGGCGGCCACCCGGCGGCCCCGCGCACCTTCCTGGCCGCCGGCGCCCACCACGACCCCCTGACGGCGATCCGCTCCGCCGTCGCCGAGGTGGTCACCAACGTCCAGGAGGCCCCGCACCGCTCCACCGCCCCGGGCGGCCCGCGCGACCCGCAGCGCCTGCGGACGATGCTGGAGCGGCCCGAGCTGGTCGTCACCCTGGACGACCACGTCGGCCTCAACGCCCTGCCCGAGGCGCAGCCCCGGCTGGACTTCCTCTTCGCCGGCCCGCCCCCGGTGCCCTGGCGCGAGCGCTGGCCCGGCGCCCCCGGACCCGTCACCGACCTGACCGGTCTGCTGGACCGGACGGTCGCCCGCCTCGCCGTGGAGGGGCTGGACGTCGTGGTGGTCAGCCAGGACGAACCCGGCGTCCGCGACCGCCTCGGCCTGTACTGCGCCAAGGTGATCGTCCCCGGCACGCTGCCGATGACCTTCGGCCACGTCAACCGCCGCACCCTCGGCCTGCCGCGCCTGCTGGAGGTCCCGTACCGGCTCGGCCGCACCCCGGCCCCGCTGCGCCACGACGAACTGCCGCTGCACCCGCACCCGTTCCCCTAGCCGTCCGGGAAGGACGCGATGACGACCCACCAGCTGCCCACCGCCCCCGCCACACCCGGCACCGGCTGGCACAGCCTGCACCTCGCGCTGCCCCTGTCCGCCCGGCAGGCCGACGACTTCGTCACCGCGGACCTCGCCCCGCTGATGGACGGACTCGCGGACACCGACTGGTTCTTCATCCGCTACGGAGAAGGCGGCCCCCACCTGCGGATCCGGCTGCGCAGCCCCGGCCCGCCGGCTGCCACCCTCGCCGCCGACCTCACCCGCCTCGCCACCCGCCGCGCCCCGCTCGACGGGCCCTGGACACCCCGCCACGGCGAGGTCACCGAGGTCCCATACGAGCCCGAGACCGACCGCTACGGCGGCCCGGCCCTGCTGCCGATCGCCGAGGAGGTGTTCACCCGCTCCACCCGTACCGCCGTGCACGCCCTGCGCGCCCTCGGGGCGGCCCCCGACTCCCGCCTGCCGCTCGCCCTCGACCTCGCCCACACCACCGCGTACGCCCTCGGCCTCGACGAACTCGCCGCCTCGCGCTGGCTGCGCCGTCACGCCGCCTCCTGGCGCTGGGTCACCGAGTACCCGCCGCTGCCCGGCGCCGCCGTCCACACCCGGGTCAACACGGTGTTCGCGCGGCAGCGGCAGGCCCTGGCCGGACGCGCCCGGGCCCTGCGCGCGGCGCTCGACGCCGGGACGGCCGCTCCCTGGCTCGCCGACTGGGCTGCCCACGCCGCCGACGCAGCAGCCCGGATGCGGGCCGTGGCGCCTGCGGACGCCTCGGAACGCCTGTCCTGGGTCTGGGCCTCCCAGCTGCACATGCTGTTCAACCGGCTCGGCGTCGGCCCCGACGAGGAACGCGCCGTCTGCCGCCTCGCCGCCCGGACCCTGCTGGAGACCGCGCAGCCGTTCACCTTCTTCCCCACCGACCACTACGCGCCCGACCACCAGTACCTGGAGCGCAGCAAGTTCCAGATCGGCCGCACCGAGGACACCGCCCTGCGTGACCTCCCGCCCACCCCGGCACCACCGCCCCGCCCCGGCGACGTCCCGCTGCCCGCCGACCCCCTGCCGCCCGTCACCCTCGCCGCCGCCCTGCACACCCGCCGCTCCACCCGGGGCACCCTGACCGGCCCGCTCACCGCCGGCACCCTCGGCGGCCTGCTGTGGTCCGCGTATGCCCCCGGCCCCGACACCGGCCACCGCCCGTACCCCAGCGCGGGCGCCCTGCACAGCGTCCGCGCCCGGCTGGTCGCCCGCACCGTGGACGGCCTGCCAGCCGGCACCTACCAGTGCCTCCCCGAACACCGCAGCCTGCGCCCGATCGGCCCGCCGCCCGCCCTCGCCGACCTCAAGGCCCTCTCCTCCTACCTCTCCCGCCCGGCCGTGGACCCGAACGCCATCGACATCGAGGAGGCCCCCGCCGTCCTGGCCGTCTACCTCGACCTCGCCCACCTGCGCCGCCGCTACGGCCTGCGGGCCCTGCGCCTCGGCCTCCTCGAAGCGGGCCACCTCACCCAGAACCTGCTCCTCACCTCCGCCGCCTTCGGCCTCGGCACCACCCCCCTCGGCGGCCTCCACGACGACCTCGCCCACGAACTCCTCGGCCTGGACGACCTGGCGGAGCCGATCCAGTACCTGCTCCCGCTCGGGCGGCCGACGCCCCCGTAGGGGCTGAGGGCCTGTGACGGTCGGTCAGTCCGCGAGACCCAGCGGGTCGGGGGCGTCGGCCAGCAGCTCGGGGCCGTTGTTGCGGACGCTGTTGACGGTGGGGGGAACGGCGCGGACGCGCAGGTCGCCGTCGGCGGGGCGGCGCAGGAGGTGGTGGAGTTCGGCGGAGTCGGTGTGGGTGGGGGAGAGCCAGGCGGGGAGGTCGTCGGGCGCGATGGTCAGCGGCATCCGGTCGTGGACGCGGCCGGCGCTGTCGGTGGCGTCGGTGGTGATCACGGTGGCGGTGGCGAGCCAGGCGAGCGGGTCGTCGTCGGGGCGGGTGCGGTCGCGCCAGAACTCGTAGAGGCCGGCCATCAGCATCACGCCGCCGGTGCTGAGGAAGTACGGCTGCTTGTACGTCTTGCGGTCGGCGGTGGCGGGGACCTCGCGCCACTCGAAGTAGCCGTCGGCGGGGATGACGCAACGGCGGGCGGTGAAGGCCTTGCGGAAGGCGGGCTTGGTGTCGACCGTCTCCGAGCGGGCGTTGATCATACGGGCGCCGCCGGACGGGTCCTTGGACCAGGACGGGACGAGGCCCCAGCGCAGCGGGCGCAGCTGCCGCAGCACCTCGCCGGTCTCCCGGTCGACGCGCTCCAGGACGGCCGGCACCGGGTCGGTGGGGGCGACGTTCCAACTCGGCGCGAGGGCCTCGGCCGGATCCCAGCGGAGCTCTCCGAGGAGGGAGACGAGGTCCTGGGGCGTGGTGGTGGAGACGAAGCGGCCGCACATGCGTCCCAGCCTGCCACGTGGCACGGACAACGCGCTCGCGGTCGGGGCGGTCAGCGCGGCGCGTGGCCGCCCGGGGTGTGGCCGAAGGTGCGGCGGAAGACGTCGATGAAGGCGCTGGCGGAGGCCCAGCCGCAGCGGTGGGCGACGGCGGTGACGGGCAGGCCGTCCGCGAGCAGCACCAGGGCGTGGTGGAGCCGCAGTTGGGTGCGCCACTGGGGGAAGGTCATACCGAGGTCGGCGCGGAACAGCCGGGAGAGGGTGCGGTCGCTGGCGCCGACGGCGCGCCCGAGTTCGGCGAGGGTGCGGCGGTCGGCCGGGTCGGCGTCCAGCAGGGCGCACAGGGCGCGCAGCACGGGCGTGACGGGGGTGGGCAGGTGGAGCGGCTGCTGGGGCGAGGCGCGCAGCTGGTCGAGGAGGACGGCGCGCAGCCGGGCGCGCTCGGGGGTGTCCTGGCCGGGGGTGCGGGTGTAGGCGACGATCAGTTCGCGCAGCAGCGGGCCGACGGCGAGGACGGTCGGGCGGTCGAGGGCGAGCGGGTTGTCGGTGGCGGGCAGGCCGACGAGGTGGAGTTCGAGTGCGCCGTGGGCCTGGTGGGCGTGGACGGTGCCGGCCGGGATCCACAGGGCGCGGTTGCCGGGGGCGACCCAGGAGCCGGCGTCGGTGGTGATGGCCACGACGCCCCGGGCGGCGTAGGCGATCTGGTGGTCGTCGTGCCGGTGCGCGTCGATCCCGCCGCCGGGTGGCAGGAGTTGGGCCCGGGTCGGCGCCACCGGATCGTGGCGGATTCTCGGCATTGCTTGGCAGCTTATCGGAAGTCCGACAGAGGTGGTCGAGCGGAGCATGGCGGCATGCCGAAGCGAACCTCCGACCGCACGTCGATCCTGCTGCTCTCCGTCGGGCACGCCTGCGTGGACGTCTACCAGGGCGCGGTGGCGGCCCTGGTGCCCTTCTTCGTCGCCGAGCGCCACTACACCTACGCCGCCGTGTCCGGGGTGGTGCTCGCGGCGTCGCTGCTGTCCTCGGTGGCGCAGCCGCTGTTCGGGGCGCTCACCGACCGCCGACCGCTGCCCTGGCTGCTGCCGGCCGGCACGCTGACGGGCGGGGCGGGCATCGCGCTCGGCGGGGTGAGCGGCTCGTACGGGCTGACGCTCGCCTTCGTGGCGCTGTCCGGGATCGGGGTGGCGGCCTACCACCCGGAGTCGGCCCGGGTGGCGCGCCTGGCGGCGCAGCGGTCGCGGGGCGGGCGGGGCGGCCACCGGGGGATGGCCTGGTTCTCGCTGGGCGGCAACCTGGGCTTCGCGGCGGCGCCGCTGCTGGTCGCGGTGGTGGTCGGCACCGGCGGGCTGCGGCTGACGCCGCTGCTGGTGCTGCCGGCGCTCGCGGGCGTGGCGCTGTGCCTGCCGGTGCTGGGCGAGCTGGAGCGGCGGCGCACGGCCGGGGCGGGCGATGCGAAGCCTCCGGCGGCGGACGACCGGGCCTCCTTCGTGAAGCTGTCGCTGGCCGTGGTGTGCCGCTCGATCGCCTTCGTCGGGCTGAGCACCTTCCTCTCGCTCTTCGTCACCCGGCGCCTCGGCGGCGGTTCGGCGGCGGGCACCGCCGCGCTGGTGGTGCTGTACGCGGGCGGCGCGGTGGGTTCGGTGCTGGGCGGCGCGCTGGCGGACCGCTGGGGGCGGGTCACGGTGGCCCGCCGGTCGTACCTGGTGGCGGCGGCCGCGATCGCCGGGGTGCTGCTGGTGCCGGGCCCGGCGCTGTACCTGTGCGTGGCGCTCACCTCCGCCGGGCTGTACGTGCCGTTCTCGCTGCAGGTCACGCTGGGGCAGGACTACCTGCCGTCGCGGATCGGCACGGCGAGCGGGATCACCCTCGGCCTGACGGTGAGCATCGGCGGCCTGGCCGGACCGCTGATCGGCGGCCTCGCGGACGCGACCTCGCTGCGGGCGGCGCTGCTGCCGCTGGTGCTCATGCCGGTGCTGAGCTGGGCGCTGTTCCGGACGCTGCCGGAGCCGGCGCTGCCGGAGCCGGCCGGCCAGGAGCCGGCGGACTCCGGTGGCGTCCGGGCGCCGGCCGACCCGTCGCGGTAGCGGTCCGGCGCCCGGTGCGGGCGACTCAGTGGTGGTTCAGGAGCCGAGGGCCCAGCTCTGGCCGGCGGGCGGGTCGGTGGTGACGGGCGCGCCGGGGGCGGGGGCTCCGACGCCGAGGGCGAGGCCGGTGGCGACGTTGGTGACGGCGAGGGCGCCGGTGGCCGGGTCCTGCGCCACCTTCCACTCCTGCCAGGGGTTGCCGGGCGCGAGGTCGAGCAGGTAGGCGCTGTCGCCGGCGGAGGCGCCCGCCGAGAGCACGGTGTGGCGGTGGGTCGGGGTGTCGCAGCCGTCGGTGATCCGGACGGTGCCGTCGGGATTGCCGGTGAAGGTCCACTGCTGCGCGGGATCCCCGCTGCGCCGCGGCTCCACGTCCGTGATCGAGGTGAGCGGCGAGCCGCAGGAGCCGGCGACCGAGAGCGCGAGCCCGCCGGTGGTCAGCGGGTGGGAGGCGCCGTCGTCGACCACGCCCGAGGTGCCGCCGGTCGGCTGCGCGCCGAGCCGGTACAGGGCTGCCCCGTGCGGGGGCAGCGCGGCGGCGAGCGCGCCGGTGACGGTCGAACTCGTGCCGGTCCACAGCTCCTTGGCACGGTAGCCGGTGCCGGCGAGGCCGAGTTCGGTGAGGCTGGTGCCCACCGTGCGGGCGGCGGACGGGTCCTGGTTGAGCAGCAGGACAGCGGTGCCCCCGTCGGCGAGCTGTCGCTTGAGGACGACCGGTGACCGCCCGTCGGCGGGCTTCGCGCCGACCAGGGTGGCGGGCTTGGCCAGGGCGTCCTGGTCGACGGCGATGACGTCGCCGTTCCTGAGGACCGCCAGGCTCGCGGCGCTGATCCCGGTGGACCAGGTGTAGCCGTCGGAGCTGTGCCGGGACTGCTCCGGGGTGCGCAGGTCGGCGCCCGAGATCAGCGGTGCGGCGAGCATGGCGAGGATCGACGTCTCGGTCCGGGACTCGTCGTCGGTGAAGGGCCTGTGGCAGGGGCAGGTGTCGGTGGTGCCGTAGAGGCCGTAGACGTCCTGCCAGCCGGTGAACATCATGTCGAGGTCGTTCCAGCTGCCCGGGCGGACGTTGCCGGGGTAGCGCAGCGCGGTCTGCAACTGCCCGTTCCAGAGCACCCCGTCGAGTTCGCTGTCCCGGTCGCCGCCGATCCGGCACAGGTGGGCGACCTGGCCGCACCAGATGCCGGTGGGCGAGTAGCCGGGCGCCTGGAACGGGGCCGTCCCGGCGGCTCGGACGACCGGGTCGGTGCGGGCCGGGTCGTCGGCGGCGAGCAGGTACGGGACGCCGGTGTGGACGGGCTGGGCGGAGACGCTGAGGGTGACCTTGGGCCTGCCCTGGGCGGCGGAGGCGGCGTCGAGGGCGTGCTGGAAGGTCTGCACCCGGGTGTAGATCGAGCGGGTCAACTCCCTGCCCTCGCCCTGGGTGCCGTAGTCGTGCCCGTCCGGGCCGGTGATCGGCGGGCCGTACGGGCAGTCGTCGTACTTGACGAAGTCGACGCCCCAGGAGACGAAGTCGGCCGCGTCGGTGCTCTCGTGGCCGAGGCTGCCGGGGTGCATCTGGCAGGTGAGGTAGGTGTCGGTGCCGTACAGGCCGAACTTCATGCCCTTGCTGTGCGCGTACTGGGCGAGGTACGCGATCCCGTTGACGGTGCGGCCGTTGACGGTGCGATCGGGGAAGTGGTCGGGGCGGGGGAGGAGGTGGCCGGAGGTGGGGTCGGTGCCGGTGCCGTCGCTGCCGCTGACCGGGTGCCCGGCGCTGTCGTAGAGCTGGAGGCCGCCGTCGGGGTTGCGGACCAGGTCGGTGGTCTGGCCGTCGCGGTGCCAGAGCGACCAGCCGTCGTCGATGGTGACGGTGTCGTAGCCGGCGGAGACCAGCCCGTTGCCGGCCATGAAGTCGATGGTCTGGACGACCTGTTCCTGGGTGACCTCGGTGCCGAGGGAGTTCCAGGAGTTCCACCCCATGGGCGGGGTGAGCGCGTTGCCGTTGCCGAGCGCGGCGGCGGGCGTGGCCGTGCCGAGGCCGGCGGTGGTGAGGCCGGCGGTGGCGAGGGCGAGTGCGAGGAGGGTGGCCGCCAGGCGGCGCGGAGTTGGGCGCATGCGTGCTCTCCTGAGGTGGGGGCGAGCGGAACTGATGACACGTCAGGTCCGGGTTCAGGGAGCCGCGGCCGGCCGGGTGGGGCCGGCCGGCCGCGGTGGTGCGGTGTGGGGGTCAGTGGTGGGGTGGGGTCAGTCAGTGACGGCTGCGGTCGCGGAGCGGCCGGGGGCGAGGGTCACGGTGACGTAGGTGTACGTGCTGCCGTCGACGGTCTTGGCGCGGACCTCCGCCGCCTCGCCGTCGACGGTGAGGTGCGCGTGCTGCCCCCGGAAGCGGGCCTCCCAAGTGAGCGGCTTCGTACCGGTGTTGGTGACCGTACTGGACCGCTCGCCGTCGTGGCGGACGGTCACCGTGCCGCCGCCGACCGGGATGTCCGCGACCTGGAGCCAGCCCATCGAGGCGGGCAGCCGGGAGTCGGTGGCGAGCGTGCCGGCGGCGGCGTCCGGGTCGACGCCGAGCAGGCCCTGGACGGTCTGGGCGAGCAGGGTGAACGGGACTTCGGGGTAGTCGCCGTTGAGCAGCCGACCGCTCACGTGCTGCTCGCCGACGCCCTCGTAGACGTGGCGCATCCACTTCCAGGCGGTGGCGCCGTCGTGGTTGGCGAAGAAGGCGTCCGGCAGGTAGGTGTAGGCCTCCAGGTTGGCCGAGCGCTCCGGGCCGGAGTCGGCGGCGTCGACGGCGGCGAGGACGGCGTCCCGGCGCGGGCCCGGGTCGAGGAGCTGCTTGACGGGCATCAGCACGCTCGCCTCGTAGCCCCAGCCGGTGATCGGCCGGCCGGCGGTGTCGTAGCCGTGCACGACCTCGCCGGGCTGCCCGACGGCCAAGCTCCAGGTCGAGTTGACGTACGACCGCAGCGCCTCGGCGGCCTGCCGGTAGCCGGCGGCGGAGGCGGCGTCGCCGCGCGCTTCGGCCAGCGTGGCGGCGGCGAGGTACGCCTGGTACTGGGCGCCGAGCGCGTCGCCGGCCTCGGCGTAGGTGCTGGTGGCGTTCTCGGCGTAGCTGGCGGTGCCGGCGAAGATGCTGCGGCTGGTGGCCTGCGGGATCGGCAGGCCGCCGTTGTCGACGGGGCCGGGCCGGCGGGTGATGAACGGGCCGAGGGTGTTGCGGACGTACGTGCCGAGGGCCGGGTCGTCGGCGTAGTCGCGGTCGCCGGTCCAGCGGTAGGCCTCGCCGGTCTTCTGGACGAGTTCGAACGGCGCGGGCAGCTCGCGGACGAACCGGTTCGGGCTGCGGTAGTCGATGGCGCCGTACGTGCGGGCGTCGAAGTTGAGCGCCCAGACCGGGTGGAGCCCGTTGGTCTCGGTGGCGGAGGCGGCGAAGCCGCGCAGCATGGTCTTGTTCTCGGCGTCCAGGCCGAGCAGGTGGGCGCCGACCAGCTGGTGGGCGAAGTCGCGGCTGTAGAAGGCGGACCGGAACGGGTAGCCCGCCCAGTACGTCGTGTCGTAGGCGATGCTGCCGGTGCCGCCGGGGTGGTTCTCGTCCATGTCGAGGACTCCGGCGGTGCCGGCCTGCTGCACCCAGCTGTTGGCCTTGGTCTTGGCCCAGTCGAACAGGGCGACGACCTCGGGGTCGGAGGAGCTGATGACCGGATCGGCGGGCGCGGACGGGGCCACGGCGGCGTCGTCCACGTTGACCCAGCCGGCGGGCGTGGAACCGATGGTGAGGGTGATCCGGTCACCGGCGGCGACGCGGACCCGGGGGAGGGTGTACTTCGCGTACAGCGGCTGCTCGGGGAGGGCGAGGGAGCGCACCACGGTGCCGTTGACGCTGACCGAGAAGGTGCCGCCGGCGCCGCCCGTCGCGATCCACGCGGAGAGGTCGTGACTGCCGGCGGTGCCGGCGGTCGTCTGCCGACTCACCGCGTACCCGCTTCCGGCGTCGAGGTAGGCGAGGCGGGTGCCGCCGTGCGGGTTGTTGGTGGCGATGCCGGTGTGTTCGGTGAGGGTCCAGCCGTCGGCGCCCTGCTCGAAGCCGGGGTTGGCGAGGGCGAGGGCCTCGGTGCGGGTGAGCGTCCAGCGGTGGGCGGGGCGCGCGTCGCAGTGGCGGTGCACGGCGGCCGGCTCGGTGCTCAGGCAGGCGCCGGTGGCGCGGACGGCGAGGGTGTACGTGCCGTGCGGCGCGGGGGAGATGGTGAAGCGCTCGGCGTCGGGGGCGGTGCCACAGTCGGTGGTGGCGGGCTGGCGGCCCTGGCTGCCGAGGGTGAGACAGCGGCCGCTCACGGCGTTGACGAGCAGGTAGTCGCCGCCGGTGCGGCGCAACTGCCAGCGCTGGCTGAGCAGTCGCTGACAGGCGGCGCCGACGACCGGCGTGCCGGCGGCGGACTCCGCGTACCGCGGGCTGAGGCAGCTGCCGTCCAGCGCGGAGCCGAGGACGTAGCTGCCGCCGTCCGCGGGAGGCGCCCCTGCGGGTGCCTGGTCGGACGCGAGTGCCGGGCCGCCGCCGAGGGCCTGGGCGGCGAGGACGGCCAGGAGGAGGAGACCGGACGGCAAGGCGCGGGTGCGGGGCATGGCGGTCTTCTTCCGGCCGGGGGCGGGGGGTGTGGGACGCGGTTGGAACGTTCAAATCCGAGCGTGACAGGCCGATGGCTCGTCTCATGTGATGGGTGACATTTCACATGGTTGATTGAGTCGCGTCAACGGGCAGCGCACGGCTGGGTGCGACCGGGCGCCGTTGTGCGGGGTGACAGGCCGTCACGGGCGGCGGTAAAGGCCGCCCGAGTGGCGACGGCTCCTGCCCACGAGGAGGGGCAGGAGCCGTCGCGCCGCCAGGCCCGGCCGTACCGGGCCGGGCGGCGCATGATGGGGGGCGTTTCGGGTCAGCCCCGGGCGACCACCAGCTGGCTGGAGCCGTCCGGCAGCCCGGCGATGGCGGCGCGCCGGGCCGGGAAGGAGCTCGCGCCGTACGGGCCCTGGACGGCGCCGAAGCCGCTCCAACTGCCGTTGGCGAAACGGGTCTCGTGGTAGACGTTGCCGTCCCCGCCGACCACCGCCACCTGGGACGAGCCGTCCGGCAGGCCGGCGATGCCGACCGTCCGCGCGGTCATGGTGGGCGTGCCGTTGCCGGGGAGCGCCGCGAAGCCGGACCAGGTGCCGTTGGCGAAGCGGGTCTGGTGGTAGACGTTGCCGTCGTTGCCGATCGCCAGGATCTGCGAGGAGCCGTCCGGCAGGCCCGTGATGGCCACCCGCGTGGCCGCCATCCGCGGGCTGTTCACACCGGGGATCGCGGCGAAGCCGCTCCAACTGCCGTTGGCGAAGCGGGTCTGGTGGTAGACGATGCCGTCGTTGCCGATCGCCAGCACCTGCGAGGAGCCGTCGGGCAGACCGGCGATGGCGACGTCCCCGGCCGCCATGGTCGGGGTGCCGATCCCCGGGAGCGCGGCGAAACCGGACCAGCTGCCGTCGGCGTAACGGGCCTGGTGGTAGACGTTGCCGTCGTTGCCGATCGCCAGCACCTGCGAGGAGCCGTCCGGCAGGCCGGCGATGCCGGCCCGCTGGGCGGCCATGGTCGTGGTGCCGATCCCGGGGAGCGCGGCGAAGCCGCTCCACCCGCCGCTCGCGGCGCGGACCCCGTGGTACAGCTGGCCGTCCAGACCGATGCCCAGCTCCTGCGAGGAACCTCCCGGCAGCCCGGCGATCGCCGCCTCCGAGCCGCGGAACATCCCCGCCCCGCCCACCAGCGGACCAAAACCGGGCCAGTTGCCCGAGCTCTGGCGCACGCCGAGGTAGAACCCGGACGACTGGGCCGGCGGAGCACTGCCGAGCTGGATGTCGAGGAGGTCCTGGTCGATCCCGATCGTGAAACCGCCCCAGGTCTCCGGGGCCTGCGGCGAGGCGTACTGGTGGGCCCGCTGGTGGTCGGCCCAGTAGCCGGCCGGTAGCGCCGGGTCGTCGGTGTCCTCCCGGCCGTTCCAGTTGGCGCTGAAGACGGCGTCCGGCATGGTGTAGGCGCCGTTGCCGGCGTTGGCGGCCAGGTCCTTCATCCCGGACGAGGAACTGCTGTAGACGCCGGAGTTGTAGCCCCAGGCGTGCAGTTCGTTGGTCCAGGCGGTGAGGAAGCCGAGCACCGCGCCCGAGTACTGCGAGACGTAGGCCTCCATGTCGTAGTAGAGGACCGTGCCGGGGCCGAAGCCGAGGGACTGGGCCTGGCTCACCGCGTCGTCGGCGGCGTTGGCGCCCTCGGCGGCCGGGGAGGCGATCTTCGCGGCCTGCGTGCCGACGTACAGCGGCATGAAGGCCCACCCGCCGGCCTGCTGCTGCTGGACCCAGGAGGCCGTCAGGTTCGGTTGGGCGCAGGCCCGCTTGGCGCCGCCGATGTAGATGCCGACCGCCCGGTAGGGGGAGGAGGCCATCCACGCGTTCATCGCGGCGCCGGAGGGTGCCGTACAGGCGTCGAACCCCTTGCCGCTGTAGTTCGTCGCGGACGCGGGTACCAGCGCCGGAGCCGCGGCGGGCGCGGCGGGGTCGGACGACGGTGCGGTGGCGGCGCCGGACCTCGGTGCGACGCCCGGCGCGGAGCCCGCTGCGGCGCTCGGTGCGAGGGCCGTGGCCGGTTTGGCGGGCGCCGGTGCCGGGTGGTGCGCCGGCTCGGGGGTGATCCCGGCGCCGGTGATGATCCGCCGCACCAGCGGCTGGTCGGTGTCGTACGTCCCGGTCACCGCGACGACACCGTCGCTCGCCCGGATCGTGTGCGCGACGGGGTTGGTGCCCTCCCGGTCCGGCGCGGCCGCCGCGGCGGGCTCGACCAGCAGTGCCTCCGTACGCCCGATCAACCGGGGCGGGCAGGCCTGCTGTTCGCCCGGCCGGCCGAGGTACACGGTGTGCTGGTCGAAGCGGACGCAGGCCTGCGGGTCCACGGCCAGGTCCACGACCGGCCAGGCCGCGGGCACGTGGAAGACACGCCCCTGGTACGTCACCGCCTTGGTGTCCGGACTGCCGGCGGGCGCGGCTTCGGCGGAGCCGGCGGCGGACGCCGCCATGAGCGCGGCCGCCACGACGGCCGACGCGCTCCGGAGCGCTGTGATACGGGACTTCACCCAGATCTCTCCTGACATGGCGAAGGGCCGCGCGCCGAGAAGTCGGCCGCGCGGCGGTGGCGGCCACGATATCCACGCCCACGACGGGTGATCGACGCGGGCCCCTCGGTAGTCCCGACCGGCCGTCAGACGCCGCTCCGGGACGCCCGGTCCTGCGCCGGGGAGGGCGACGGACGAAGGAAGTGAACGCGTTCAGAATCTTGGGCTACGCTGTCGCGAGAAGCTGACGCACCAGGGGGAACTCATGAAGGTCGTCATTCCCGGTGGATCCGGCGCCCTCGGGACGCTGCTCGACCGGAGTCTGACCGCCGCCGGACACCAGGTGGTCACCCTCACCCGCAGGGCCGTCCGGCCCCGGCAGGTCGCCTGGGACGGGCGCACACTCGGCACCTGGGCGAAGGAGATCGACGGCAGCGACGTCGTGCTCAACCTCGCCGGGCGCAGCGTCAACTGCCGCTACACCGACGCGAACCGGCGCGCCATGATGGACTCCCGGGTGCTCTCCACCCGGGCCGTCGGCGAGGCCGTCGCAGCAGCCCGGCGCCCACCCGCCGTCTGGCTGCAGATGAGCACCGCCACGGTCTACGCCCACCGCCTCGACGCCCCGAACGGCGAGCGGGACGGTCTGATCGGCGGCGCCGAGCCCGACGCCCCGCCGTCCTGGCGGTACAGCATCGACATCGCCCGGGCCTGGGAGCACGCCCAGGCGGAGGCCGAAACCCCGCACACCCGCAAGGTCGCCCTGCGGACCGCCGTCGTCCTCGGTCCCGAACGCGGCGGCGCCCTCGACGCGCTCTCCTGGCTGGCCCGCCTCGGCGCCGGCGGTCCGATCGCAGGCGGAGCGCAGTACGTCTCCTGGATCCACGAGCGCGACTTCGCCCGCGCCGTCGACTTCCTGATCGCCCACCAGGAGCTCAGCGGGCCGGTCAACCTCGCCGCGCCGAACCCGCTGCCCCAGCGCGAGTTCATGCGCGACCTGCGGACGGCCTGGGGCATGCCGCTGGCCCTGCCCGCCACCCGCTGGATGGCCGAACTCGGCGCCTTCGCCCTGCGCTCCGAGTCCGAGCTGCTGTTGAAGAGCCGCCGCGTGGTGCCGACCCGCCTGCTGGGCGCCGGCTTCACCTTCGAGTACCCGCACTGGTCAGCCGCCGCCCGCGATCTGGTCCGGCGCCTGCGGGGAAGGTGACCCGGGCCGAACCTCGCACGGTTCGGCACGGGGCCGTCACAGCTCCGCTGCCGCGCCGCACCACCTACGAGCCCTACAGAGGACATGGCATGTCGTCGGCACACCACACAGCCAGTGACATGGAGGAGTACGCCTACCTCTGGGACGGGTCTGAACCCGGTTGGATCCTCTGCCGGAGCAAGATCGTCGATATTCCGGTGATCTTCAATCGGGTCACCCGCATGCTCCTCCTGATGGAGGACAACGACGAATGGCGCGCCGTCACAGAGGCGATGCTGAGCCACGGCGTTCCGCTGCTGGACGGAATCCCGCTTGAGGAGTAGCCGAACGGTCAGGTCGAGTGGCGACGCCGACTCGACCTGACCACGGGCGTTTCACCTTCATCCGGGCCGCGCGATGACCCGTGGGAAGCACCTACGCCCGATGGGGCTCCGGGCTGGCCGGCGCCGCGCCGAGTAGCCGCCTACGGCAGCAGCAGCCCGTCCAGGACCCGGCCGAAGACGAGCCGGCCCACGGCAGCGATGACCGGATCGGCGAACCGGGGCACACCGGTGATCAGCAGCTCCTCCGCCCAGACCGCCTCGCTGCTCCCATCCACCGCCCGGACCCGCAGCACGGCCCCGCCGCGCACCGTACGGCCGCGCTTGGCCAGCCGGCAGAGCCCCTCGCGCCCCGGCCCGGGCGCGACCAGCTCGACGATCTCCATCGGGTCGTCGAAGCGCAGCGGTCCGAAGGCCGTCCGGGCCAGGACGACGTCGCCCACCTCCCGGCCGGTGCCCCGGGCGACTCCGACCCGGGTGAACGGCACCCGCTCCCCGTGCCGGGGCCAGGCGGTCAGCCGCTCCCAGCAGCGGGCCGGCGGCAGCGGCGAACGGCGGGTCAGGACGAAACGGGCCATGGGCCCACCGTAGTGCCGTCGCCGCTGCCAGTGCCGTCAGTGCCGTCAGTGCCGTCAGACGGGTGCGGGCCTCACCGCCGGTGCGGGTCCGCCAACAGCCCCGCCAGCGCCGTCAGGTCGCCCTCCTCGCCGAGCAGCACCACCAGCGGCGGGTTCGCCGCGGCCGCCAGCCGGGCGATCTCGTACGCGGTGACGCCGAGCCCCGGCGGGGCGACCAGCGCGACCGGCGCGCGGGACTCCAGCAGCGGGCCGAGCACCGGCCGGTAGGCGGCGGGCGGCGGGTCGCCGTCGGCGGGGCGCAGCACGGCGAGGGCCTGCGGGCCGGGCCAGCGGCGGGTCGCGCCGGGGTAGCGGGTGTGCGGGGCGCCGGGCGGCGGCAGCAGCAGGACCCAGCCCGCGCCCGGGCGGGTGGCGCGGCGCAGCAGGTCCAGCCTCACCGCCGGGGCGTCGGCACCGGGCGATCCACCCGTGTCCCCCGAGCCGTGCGAACCGTCCGCGTCCGAGCCGGGCTCGCCGAGCCGGGGTGTCGGCTGTCCGGCGAGGGTGGAGCGCAGCACCTCCGTGGTGCTCAGCCCGCTCGGCAGGTCGGGGAAGGTGCGCAGCAAGTGGGCGCTCTGGCTGAGGAGTTCGAGGGCGTCCTGGTCGGCGAGCAGGGCGCGGTCGTGGGTGGCGGTGAGGACGAGCCCGCCAGTGGCGTCGTAGTGGGCGGCGAGGGTGATCGGGTACGAGGTGAAGGTGCCCGCGGGGACGGGGCTCTCCACGTGGATGCCGTGCGCGGCCAGGTCGGTCTCCAGCCGCAGGTGGTGCGAGGCGGTCGGCTGGTGCTCCAGTACGACGAGGCTGTTGGGCCGCTGCCCGCGCGATCCGGCCGTCCAGCGGTGGGCCTGCCCGGGGGAGATCCACTCGTACGCGGCGAGGTCGAGCACGCCGTCGCGCAGTGCCGCGAGCAGTTGCGGCACGGTGGTGCCGGGGTGCAGCCGGACGGAGATCGGCAGCGGGTTGCGCAGGGCGCCGGGCAGCCGGTCGATGCCGTCCAGCGGGATGCCCCGGCCGGAGACGGTCACCGCGAAGCCGACCCGGACCGCCCTGGCCGGTCGGCGGGGCCGGTCCGACTGCGTCGCGCGGTACAGCAGGAGCGCCCAGGCGGCCTGCAGCGCGCTGCTCTCGCCCGCGCCCCAGGCGGCCGCCCAGCCGCGCAGCCGGACCGCCTCGTACGGGGTGAGTCGGCGCCGGGCCCGGCCGCTGCCGCGCCGGCGCGGGTCGGGGGCGAGCGGCAGGACGGCCGCGGCGCCGGGCCGGGTGGACCAGAACTGCCGTGGTGCGTCGGTGTCCTGGGCCTGCATCCAGCGGGCGTGGTCGCGGAGGTCGGGGCGGCGCTCGCCGCCGGGCAGGACGCCGCCGGTCAGGTAGGCGCGGTAGAAGGACTGCAGGAGCAGACGCACGCTCCAACCGTCCAGCATCGCGTGGTGGTAGCTGAGCAGCACCCGGGTGGCGGGGCCCTCGTCGGAGTCCGGCGGGGCGTCGAGCAGGGTGGCGCGCAGCAGGGCGGGGCGGCGCAGGTCGAAGCCGCGCCGGCGGTCGGCGGCGAGCAGCTCGTCCCAGTCGGCGGCGCCGTGCGGGTGCCGGGTCACGTCGGGGACGGCGCGTTCGTGCAGCACCATCCAGGGGTCGCCGGTGCCGTCCTCGTCCCAGTCGAAGGCCGCGCGCAGCACCGTCTCGTGGTCGGTGACGGACTGCCAGGCCGCGGTGAAGCGTTGGGTGTCCAGCGGCCCGTGCCAGTTCCAGGACAGCTGTTCGACGTGCCGGCCGCCGTGGTCGGCCGGCCCGAGCACCTGGCGCAGCATCTCCCGCTGCAGCGCGCTGGTCGGCACGGTGACCGGCTCCGGCGGCTGCGCCAGCGCCTCGCGCAGTTCCGCCAGCAGGGCGGCGGCGTGCCCGGGCGGGCCGGGTGCGAGGCCGACGAAGAGCCGCCGTCGGCCGGCGCGGTCGGCCGCCCGGTCCCGGCTGGCCCCGCCGTCGCCCCAGGCCCCTCCGTGGCTGTCGCCCTCGCCCCCGCCCCGGTCGTCGACCAGGACGGCCCGCAGCCGCGGCCCGCGGGCCAGGCTGCGGCCCAGCTCGGCGAGCACCCGGTCGAGTTCGTCCGGGCCGTCCACGGTCCGCTGCCACAGCGCGTCCTCCCGGGTGTCGGGGGGCGGGGCTCCCGGCGTGGCGGCGTCCGGCAGGACGGTGCGCAGTGCGGCGCGCAGCACCTCCGGCTCGTACGTCCGGTGCAGCTCGGCCAGGACGAACTCGCTGGCCCGGGCGGACGGCACGGAGGACGGTACGGCGGCCTGCCGGGGCCGGGCCGCGGTGCGGGCCAGCGCGGCGCTCACGGCTCCCGCGTCGAGCCGTCTCGGCGGGCGGGGGGCGGGCAGGCAGGGCTCGGGCGCGGGGGCGCCGGACACCAGCAAGGTGACGGGTGCGCTGGAGAACTGACGATTCGTCATCACTGATCAGCGGGCACCGGAGCCCGAGTCCTTCCCGTGGGCCGGCCTGGATCGCGCCGGGGTTACTGGGTGGCGAGTCCGCCGCAGACGTTGAGCGCCTGGGCGGTGATGCTGGCGGCGGTCGGGGAGGTCAGGTAGCCGGCCAGCGAGGCGACCTCCTCCGGGGTGGTGTAGCGGCCGAGCGGGATGTGCGTCTGGAAGTGCTGGTGGATGGTCTCGGGCGTGGTGTTGTAGGCGGTGGCGTACTCGTGGTGGATCCGGGCGGTGTGCGGGGTCTGCACGTAGCCCGGGCAGATGGCGTTGACGGTGGTGCCGGTGGGCGCCAACTCCTTGGCCAGCGCCCGGGTGAAGCCGATCACGGCGTGCTTGCTCGCGGTGTACGGCGCGCCCAGGGTGACGGCCTGTTTCCCGGCCGTGGACGCGATGTTGATGATGCGCGGGTGTGCGGTGGCGGTGATGTGGCCGTGTCGGAGCGTTTCGCGGGTGACCAGGAAGACGGCGTTGAGGTTGGTGTCGATGACGTCGTACCACAGGTCGTCGGTGGTGGTCGCGGTGGGTCCGCCGCCGGTGCGTCCGGCGTTGTTGACCAGGACGGTGATCGGGCCGTGGTCGGCCACCGCATGCCGGATCAGCGCGGCGACCTGGGTCGGGTCGCGGACGTCGCAGGGGCGGCCGTCGGCCTGGTGGCCCTCCTCGCGCAGGGTGGCCACCGCCTGGTCGATGTGCTGGGCGGTGCGGGCGCAGATGAAGACACGGTGGCCGCGGCTGCCGAGTTCGCGGGCGATGGCGAGGCCGATGCCGCGGGTGCCGCCGGTGATCAGGGCGAGGGGTTTCTCGGGTGCGGTGGTCATGACGCGTCCTGTGGGTGAGGGCGGCTGGGAGAGGTCGGCGGGACGGCCGTTCCGGCGGGCTGGGCTGGGCTGGATGGGCCGGTCTGGGCTGGGCCGGGCTCGGATGGCTGGTCCTGGTGGGGACAGGCTGGTCCTGGCGGCCCTGGGCTCAGGCCGAGTACAGGTTGTAGGTGGTCGGATGCGCGGTGGTGGGCGTGTTGAGGGTCGGGTCCAGGGTGAGGATCGCGTGGTGGAGGTGCTGCAGGTGCGGGGAGGGCTGGATGCCGAGCTCGGTGGTCAGCCGGTGCCGCAGGTGGTGGTAGGTGGTCAGGGCGCTGGTCTGCCGGCCGGCCCGGTAGAGCGCGACCATGGCCTGGGCGTGCAGGCCCTCGTGGTGCGGGTGCTGATGGGTGAGGTGGGTGAGTTCGGGGATGAGCTCGTTGTGCCGGCCGAGGCGCAGGTCGGTGTCGATGCGCCGTTCCAGGGTGACCAGCCGGCTCTCCTCCAGGCGCATGATCTCGATGCTGAGGATCGGCCCGGGCCGCACGTCGACCAGGGCAGGGCCGTGCCAGAGGGCCAGGGCCTGGCGGAAGTGGGTGGCGGCCTGGTGGTCGTGGCCGTGGTTGAAGGCGTGCTGGCCCTGGGTGATCAGCAGGTTGTAGGTGTGGACGTCCAGGCTGTCCGGGTGCGTGGTCAGCTGGTAGCCGCCGTGACGGGTGGTGAGGATGTCCTTGGCCGTGATGTGCGGGGTCGGGCCGAGGCCCTGGGTGATGCGGCGGCGCAGCTGCAGGATGTACGTCTGCATGGTGGTGAGCGCCTGTCTTGGCGGGTCGTCCCCCCAGATCTCCTCGATCAGCGTGGCGATGGGCAGGATCCGGTTCGGGTAGAGCGCCAGGAGGGCGAGGATCTGGCGCTGCTTGGCGGCGGAGGGGACGACGGAGATGCCGTTGAGGTCGGCGGTGAGCGGGCCGAGGACTCTGAGCTGCATGGCGGTTCTCCTTTCGTGCGCGGGACGGTGGGTCGGGCGAGGGGTGGAGACTCGGTCCTGCGGATGTGTGTGCGAATCGAGGGGATGGTGGGTGGATGCGTCGCACCCTAGTTGTGCCGCAGGGCCCGGTCCGGATTCCTCTAGTGCGGGTCGAGCGCGGTTCCGGGCGCCTTGGTGGGAGTTTCCGGGCGCGCCGGTGCGGCGGGGCGGCTCCCGGTGCGGGTGCGGCCCCGCCGTAGGGGCGGACAGGAGTGGAGTGGTGGGCGCGGGCGGGAGGCGCTACTTCTTCCGCAGGTCGCCCGAGAAACCGCCGACCAGCAGGTGCAGACTGCCGTCCGGGTTGCGGGTGTACACCTGGTCGTGCGGATCGGCCGCGCAACCGCTCAGGGAGTTCATCGGGGCGGTGCGCAGTACCACGCGGTCGGCAGTGGCCTGGACGAGGTCCGCGACGGCATCGCAGTAGCGGGTGCCGACGCCGCCGTTGTTGTGGATCTGGGCGACCGGGTCGTTCGGGCGGCCCTGGCTGAGCGTGATCGTGAAATCGGGCTTGAGGAAGGTCTGTTCGCTGCCGAGGGTGCCCTGCCAGGTGCCGAGGAACGCCGCCGGGATCACACCGTCGGACGCGAGGGCGGCGGCCGTCGGCTTCGTGGTGGTGCCCGGATCCCTGGTGGCGCTGCGGTCGCCGTCAGGGACGGCCAGGTACACCACCGTGCCGGTCAGCGCGGCGATCAGCACGGCGGAGAGAAGCAGTGATCCGAGTCGGATGCGAGGGCGGCCGGGCAGCGTTTGCGGAGGGTGCGGCTGGTGCCGGAGGGGCTGCGACGGATGAGCCGCCGGATGCGAAGGCGACAGGTGCGAAGGTGACAGGTGTGAGGGCGATGGGTGTGAGGGCGACGGGTGCGGGGCCGTCGGGTACCGGTGCACGGGCGGCGGTGCGGACCACGGCTCCGGCGGCCCGAACCGCCCGGTGGGGGAGGTGGGCCCGGAAGGTGAGTCGACGTCCAGGTCCAGCAGGTCGACCGCCAGGGCGGCCAGTGCTCCTCCGATCGCCGGGGGCAGCCAGTCCCGTTGGTCCAGCCGCTCGCCCGCTGCCCGGTCCTGCGCCGTCAGCCACTCGCGCAGCTGCGCCGGGGTGGGGCGGCGGTCCGGGTCCTTGGCCAGGCAGTCCGCCACGACGGCGTACAACTGCGTGTCGGGGATGTCGAGTTCGGGCTCCTCGTGGAGCACCCGGTAGAGCAGGACGGCCGCGCTCACCCCCGACCCGAACGGCGCGGTGCCGGTCGCCGCGTACGCCAGCACGGCTCCCAGCGAGAAGACGTCCGACGCGGCCCCCGCGCCCCGGGCCTCGGCCTGTTCGGGGGAGAGGTAGCCGGGGGAGCCCACCACGAAGCCGGACCGGGTGAGCGCCGTCGCCGCGTCCAGCGCCCGGGTGATCCCGAAGTCGATCAGCCGCGGGCCGTCCAGCGCCAGCAGCACGTTCGACGGTTTGACGTCCCGGTGCACCAGCCCCCGGGCGTGGACGGCCTGCAGGGCCTCCGAGAGACCCACGCCGAGCGAGCGGACGGCCGCGCCGGGCAGCGGGCCGAAGTCCCGGACCGCGCTGCCCAGCGAGGGCCCGGCGACGTACCCGGTGGCCACCCAGGGCTGGGCGCCATCGGTGTCCGCGTCCAGCACGGGCGCCGTCCACCGGCCGCCGACCTGCCGGGCGGCGGCCACCTCGTTGCGGAACCGCACCCTGAACTCCGGGTCCGCCGCGTACTGTTCGTGCACCAGCTTGACGGCCACCGTGCGCCCGCCCGCCGTACGGCCCAGGTACACCCGGCCCATGCCGCCCGCACCGAGCCTCCGCAGCAGCCGGTACTCGCCGACCTGCCGCGGATCCTCGTCCCCCAGCGCCTCCACGCCGACACTCCCCTCGCCGCCCGCCCCGTACACTCCACGCCAGACGGTACCGCCGGGGGCCCCGGTTGCGGTGGCCGGTGTCCTGCCGGGGACGGGGACGGGGTGGGAGGCTCAGCCGCGCGGAACGCCGCTGGGCTCGCCACCGGCGGTGGCGTCCGATGCGGCGTCCGGTGCGGCGTCCGGTGCGAGGTCCGTCCCGTGGCTCACGGTGTCGCCGCCGGGTGCCGCCTGCCCGTCGCGGCTCGGACGGCTCGGACGTTTCGGAGGGCTCGCGGGGGTGGCGGAGAAGGCTGGGAAGGCTGGGGTGGCGGAGGGCGCCGGGAGGTGCGCCTGCTGGTCCGGCGGGTAGAACTGCCGCGCCCAGTGCCGCATCGCGCCGATCGGCCCGTCACCGGCGGCGAGCCGGGGCGGCGACAGGTACCTCTTGGTGGACCAGATCGGGAAGTCGGCCGAGGTGAATTCGAGGTTGCGCTTGAACATCAGCCCCGCCAGCATCGCGGTGAGCGTGCGGCTGACGGTGCGGGCGACTAGCGGCGGCAGGCCGGCCGGCTCCCTCATGATGAAGCGGCTCGCCTGCCGCAGCTGCATCCGGCCGGGGGACACCTGGGTGGGCATCACCAGCGAGCAGATCTCCATGCCCAGTGAGGGTGTGCGGACGTCGGTGTGCAGCGCGGTGAGGCCGTAGCCGTCGACCTCGACGTCGACCTGCCGCATCCCGAGCAGCGGGAAGGTCTCGCGGACCCGCATCGAGACGTGGAACCGGGTGCCGTCGAATTCCACCGGGGCCGCCAACTCGCCCTGCGGCCAGCCGTGCAGGGTGACGAAGTGGCCCAGGTCGAAGGAGTTCTCCATGACGTCCTGGGCGTAGCCGGGCATCTCGAAGGAGGCGTACCGCAGCGGCTGCCGGCCGTCGCCGAGGACGTGCCAGGACGGGATCTCCCAGTCCGGCTCCCGGCCGTCGTGGTGGCGCCAGACGAAGACGGTCTCGTTCACCTCGCGGATGGGCAGCTGCGTCAGGGCGGCCTTGGGCGGCGGGGTGCCGTAGCCGGTCCGCACGCAGCGGCCGTCGGCGTCGAAGGCGAACCGGTGGAAGGGGCAGACCAGGTCGTCGCCCTCGACCGCCGCCAGGCCGAGGTGGGCGCCCAGATGCGGGCAGTACGGGCGGATCGCGCGTACCCGGCCGTTCCGCAGCCGGTACAACACGACGTCGGATCCGGCGAGTTGGCGGGTGAGGACGGTGCCGGGCGGGAGCTCGGCGGAGAAGGCGAGTGCGGACCAGCCGTCGGGGTAGGGCAGCGCCGGCGGCAGGGCGAGGTCGGCCGCGGTGGGGCGGTCGCTGACGGGGTGGACATGCTTGTGGGACACGTGCATGGACTCTCCTGTCGGGTCCGTCCGGCGCCGCCCCTCCCAGGCGATTAGCGCTCGAACAGAATGCATTTCAGATGCTAGCCACGGACCGTGTGTGCTCGCACGGACAACCTCCCGAGAGCGGTGGAAGTCTGATGATGTGCCAGGCTGAAATGGTCAAAGCTTGGCAAATTCCGGTCGGCTCCCTAGATGTGCCATTGCACATGTCACATCATGCTCCTCATGAGAAAAGCCATCGCCCTGCTCGCGGCCGTCACGGCCGTCGCCGCCCTCGGCGGCACCTCCGCCTCCGCCGCCGGACCGGACGCCACCGACCTGGCGGACACCGGCCAGGGAAGGCTCGTCTGGAGCCCCTGCAACGACGCCACCACCCCCGCGCTGCAGTGCGCGATGCTCGACGTACCCGTCGACTACGCCGACCCGCACGGGCGGAAGATCGCCATCAAGCTGAACCGGCTCCCCGCCACCGCGCCCAAGGACAGGCAGCAGGGCCCGATCCTGCTCAACCCCGGCGGTCCCGGCGACTCCGGGCTCTGGATGCCCGGGTACATCTCCGGGCAGCTCCCGGCGGACGTCGCCTCGACCTACGACTGGATAGGCTTCGACCCGCGCGGCACCAACGGCAGCGACCCCCATGTGGTCTGCGACGCCCACTACTTCGACGCCGAGCGCCCCGACTATCAGGTGAGCCAGGGCACGTCCAAGGCCTGGCTGAAGAAGGCGGCCGGCTACGCCGCCGACTGCGCGGCCGACTGGTCCTGGCTGCTGCCGCACATGACCACCGTCGACAACGCCCGCGACATGGACAGCATCCGCCGGGCGCTCGGCACCCCGAAGATCAACTTCTACGGCGGCTCCTGGGGCACCTCGCTGGGCTCCACCTACGGCCAGCTGTTCCCCTCGCACGTACGCCGGATGGTGCTGGACAGCATCGTCGGACCGACCATCAGCTGGTACGACCACAACATCCTGCAGGACAAGGAACACCAGCGCCGCTTCGACGCCTTCGCGGCCTGGGCCGCCAAGGCCGACCCCGTCTACCACCTGGGCACCGACGCCACCGCCGTCGAGCAGGCCTACCGCCAGGTCGAGGACGCCCTGCGGAAGGACCCGGTCGACGCCGCCCCCGCCCCCGGCAGGATCGGCCCGGCCGAATTCGAGGACACCTTCTACGGCGGCGGCTACAACTTCCTGCGCTGGCCCCGGATGGCCACCGTGCTCTCCGCCTACCTCACCCAGCACGACACCCGCCCGCTGAACATCGCGTACAACAAGTACGCGGCCCCGGGCCCCGACGACGGCGCCTTCCCGGCGTACAACGCGGCGCAGTGCACCGAGAACGCCTGGCCGCGCGACTGGGAGACCTGGAAGAAGGACCAGGCCAAGGTCGACGCCGCCGCGCCCTTCTACACCTATAACAACATGTGGTACAACGCCGCCTGCATGTTCTGGCCGTACCAGGGCAACCCGGCGGGCCGACCGAAGATCACCGGCAAGGGCCTGCCCCCGGTACTGCTCTTCCAGGCCACCGAGGACGCCGCCACCCCGTACGAGGGCGGACTCGCCATGCACGACGCCCTGCCCGGCTCCAAGCTGGTCGTCCAGACCGGCGGCAGCTTCCACGAGATCCTCTTCCACGGCAACGCCTGCCTGGACGACACCTTCACCGCCTACCTGCGCGACGGCAGCCTGCCCGACGGCAGGGGACGGATCGCCAAGACCTGCGCGCCCGAAGCCGACCCGGCGCCGGTGTACGTCACTCCGCCGCCGGCGCCGGCCGCCGCGAAGGCTGCGCCCGAGGCCGGCACCGCGGCGGGCACCGCGACCGGCACCGCCGCCCGCCTCGCACCGACCGACCCCGAGGCCGTGCGCGGCGTGCTGCGGTAGCCGACCGCCAGGGGGTGGCCCGCGCAGCCCGCGGGCTACCCCTTCTGCGTCCCGCCGACCGCGCTCAGCGGCGTGGCCAACGACTCCAGGCTGCGCCCCTCCGCCCGCACCCCGATCGCCGCCTCCACCAGCCCGGCCAGCGTCATCAACGCCGCCCCGACGCAGAACGCGAGCGTCGTGTCGGCCGCCCTCCCGCTGCTCACCAGCCCGTTGAACAGCAGCGGCCCGCTGATCCCGCCGACCGCCGTGCCCACCGCGTAGAAGAAGGCGATCGACAGCGCCCTGGTCTCCAGCGGGAAGATCTCGCTCACCGTCAGGTAGGCCGCGCTCGCCCCGGCCGAGGCCAGGAACAGCACGAGCGTCCAACAGGCCGTCATCGTCGTGGCGGAGAGGTCGCCGCGCTGGAAGAGGACGGCGGTGGCGAACAACAGCGCGCCGGAGCCGAGGTAGCAGCCCGCGATCATCGGCTTGCGGCCGACCGAGTCGAAGAGGTGGCCGAGCAGCAGCGGGCCGAGGAAGTTGCCGACCGCGATCACCGCGAAGTAGTAGCCGGTGCGGCCGTCCGCCACACCGAAGTAGGTGGTCAGGATGACGGCGTAGCCGAAGGTGATCGCGTTGTAGAGGAAGGCCTGGCCGACGAACAGCGCGAGGCCGAGCGCCGTGCGGCGCGGGTACCGGGCGACGACGGTCCGGACGATCGTGCCGAAGCCGAGTGCCGCCCGCTCGCTGATCCGGATCGGCTCACCGGTGACCGGCGGCAGCGGCGCGCCGGTCGACCGCTCGACCGCTCGCTCCGCGTCGGCCACCACCTCCTCCGCCTCCCGTGCCCGCCCGTGGGTGAACAGCCAGCGCGGGCTCTCCGGGACGTGCCGGCGCACCAGCAGGATCACCAGGCCCAGCACCACGCCGATCCCGAAGGCGAGCCGCCACCCGACGTCCGTCGCGAACAGCGAACTGTCGAGCAGCGCGATCGAGGCGAAGGCGCCGAGCGCGGCGCCGACCCAGAAGCTGCCGTTGATGATCAGGTCGATCCGCCCGCGCACCCGGGCCGGGATCAGTTCGTCGATGGCCGAGTTGATCGCCGCGTACTCGCCGCCGATGCCGAAGCCGGTGAAGAAGCGGCAGAGGAAGAAGAACCAGGCCGACCAGGACAGCGCCGTCACGGCCGTCGCGGTCAGGTAGACGGCGAGCGTGAGCATGAAGAGCTTCTTGCGCCCCAACCGGTCGGTCAGCCAGCCGAAGAACAGGGCGCCGGAGCAGGCGCCCGCCACGTACACGGCGGCGGCGACGGTGGTCACCTGACTGGTGGAGATGGCGATGCCGCTGCCGCTCTGCGCCAGGCGGGCCGCCATGTTGCCGACGATCGTCACCTCCAGGCCGTCCAGGATCCAGACCGTGCCCAGGCCGATGACGATCCGCCAGTGCCAGGCGGCCCAGGGCAGCCGGTCCAGACGGGCGGGCACCCGGGTCTCGACCACCCCTGGCTCCGACTGCGGTCGGTGGGCGGTTGACGGCGGTGATGCTGTTGAACCCGATGGCGCTGCTGGGGTGGATGACATGGATGACTTCGCCTGATCGGCCATGACAGGTCCCCTCTCGTTCGTCCTGTCCCGCTGGTCCTGCTGGTCCCGCTGGTCGTGGCGCCCCGCTGCCTCGCCCGCCTCCGTATCGCCGTCGCGTTCGGTGAGCGGTCGCGCCCGGTGTGTCATCGACCCCGCGCGTCGATCGCCCGCGAAGAGACCCGGCGGAGGAGCCGGGGTTTCCGGCCGGGATTCGTCTGCCCACTCCGGCTTTTCCCATTCGCGCCCGCTTGGCGGATTTGCCCGCAGACCCCTCCCGTTCGGAATTCGCAGGCATTTCCGAAGACGGTCGAGGAGGGGTCGAGACGTACTGGAATGAGCTTTCGGGCGGGGGTGGGGTGTGTTGTGGTGGATGGCGGGAGAGCCGTGGCCGCAGCTGGTCGACAGGCTGCCGGTGGACTGAACCGCTGGTGGGCGGTGTAGACGCTCGCGCATGGACGTGAGTGCGGTGGCTATGGCTCGCCCGGCCCGGGGGGATTTGAATGGTGCCACGACGACGAACCGATCGGTGCGACGGGCGCCTTCGGCAGGTCGGTCTCCTGTGATTCCTCCGTGTCTCTTCGAATGAGGGTGATCGTGATGGCTGGTGTAGTGGATCTTTCGGCGGATGCCGGTGTCGTGCTGGTGGTGGGCGGTACGGGCAAGACGGGTCGGCGGGTGGCGGACCGGTTGGTGGCGCGGGGTTTCGGGGTGCGGGTGGGGTCGCGGTCGGGTGCGGTGCCGTTCGACTGGGATGACCGGGGGACGTGGGAGGCGGCGTTGGAGGGCGTGAGCGCGGCGTATCTGACGTACTACCCGGATCTGGCGTTCCCGGGTGCGGTGGAGGCGGTGGGGGCGTTCTCGCGGTTGGCGGCGGCTCGTGGGGTGGGTCGGCTGGTGTTGCTGTCGGGCCGTGGTGAGGAGGCGGCGGAGGCGGGGGAGAAGGCGGTGATGGAGTCGGGGGCCGCGTGGACGGTGGTGCGGTGCGCGTGGTTCGACCAGAACTTCAGTGAGTCGTTCTTCCTGGAGCCGGTGCTGGCGGGGGTGTTGGCGTTGCCGGTGGGTGGTGCGGTGGAGCCGTTCGTGGATGCGGAGGACATTGCGGACGTGGCGGTGGCGGCGTTGACGGAGGCGGGGCATGCGGGGCAGGTGTACGAGGTGACGGGGCCGCGGTTGCTGTCGTTCGCGGATGTGGCGGTGGAGTTGTCGGGTGCGGTGGGTCGTGAGGTGCGGTTCGAGGCGGTGTCCGCGCAGGTGTACCGGGGGGTGTTGGAGGAGGCGGGGTTGCCGGGGGACTTCGCGGAGTTGTTCTCGGTGATCCTGGACGGTCGCAACGCGTCGTTGGGTGACGGGGTGCGGCGTGCGCTGGGTCGTGAGCCGCGGGACTTCGCGGACTACGCCCGGGAGGCCGCCGCCTCGGGCGTGTGGAACGCGTGAGCCGGCTCGTCCCCGGCGGCCCCGAGCGGCCGCCCCCGGACGGGCGTCGCAAGGGAATCTGAACGGACTCTGGAGGTCTGGTCATCATGTCGGACGGCACAACGGTCTGGTCGAGTGAGCACGGCATCGGCGCACTGCCCGGACACATCAAGGGCTTCGGCCTGATGCACGTGGCGATGCGCCGGGACGCGGCACGGCTCAGCGCCTTCGCCGCGCGCGGCCCGTCGGGCTTCACGGCGGCGCTTGCGGAGTGGTTCGGGCGGCTTCGCGAGGTGATCGACTGGCACCACCACAGCGAGGACGAGATCCTCTGGCCGTACCTGCGCGACCGGGTGGCCGCCTTCGACGGCAGCGGCGTCCTGGAGCAGGACCACGAGGCGCTGGACCGCGCGATGCGGCGGGTGGCGGGCGTGCTCGGCTCCGGCCTGCGTGCCGAAGTCCCGGAAGCGGCCGAGGGGTTCGAGACCCTGGTGCGCGAACACCTGGGGCACGAGGAGCCGGTGGTGTTCCCGGCGCTGGCCGGTCTGCCGGTGGACGAGTACCTGCAGGTCGAGCGCCGGATCATCAGGAGCGCGCCGACTCCGGTGATGACCTACCTGCAGCCCTGGATGTTCGACGGCGCGGACGCGGCCTCCGTCCGGGCGGTGTCGGCGACCATCCCGGCCCCGGTGCGGCTGATCGGTCGCACGGTGCTGGAGCGGCGGTACCGGCGCGGCCTGGCTCCAGTGCTCTGACGCGGTTGCCGGTTGCCGGTTGCCGGTCGCCGCCCGCTGGCAGTCGGCCCTTGGCCGGCCGCCGACCGGCAGTGCAAGACGAGGCAAGTCCCGTTTCGCAGGCCGGGGTTCCGGTTGTCGCGGTTCCGTTGCGCGGTTCACCGCACGGTGGGCGGTGTCGTGTGTACCAAGTCCGTCGGCACCGCAGCCCGCGGGGCCGGGAGAGTGAAGGGGTCCTGAGATGCGTTCGGATCAGACCGCGGTTCCGCTGTCGTACTCCACGCCGTCGGCCATCGGTGGTGTGGGGGCGGGCAGTTCGGTGCGTGCCGCCGGGCAGAGCAAGGCCGTCGGACCGTTGCTGGTGGGTGCCACCATCGCGATGGGGCTGATGGCGGGGCTGTTCTTCGCCTTCGACGTGTCGGTGATGCCGGGCCTGGCGGCCGCGGACGACCGTACCTACGTGACGGCGATGCAGCACATCAACAAGTCGATCGAGAACGGGATGTTCGGCCTGGTCTTCGTCGGGGCCTTCGTCGCGACGGGTCTGGCGGCGTGGCTGCAGCACAAGGCGGGCCGTCGGCAGGCGGCGCTGTGGGCGGCGGCCGCGACGGCGCTGTACGTGGTGGCGCTGGTGGTGACGATGGGCGTCAACATCCCGCTCAACAACCAGCTGGCGGCAGCCGGTGACCCGTCCCAGATCCACGACTTCGCCGCGGTGCGGGCGCAGTTCGCCGACAGCTGGGTACCGGCCAACATGCTTCGCACCGCGCTGTGCACGGGCGCCCTGCTCGCCCTGACCCGCTCCCTCGTGCTGCACGGCCGCGCCGGGCGCTGAACCCGGCCGCCCTGCCGCCCTGCCCCCCGTACCACCTCGGGTGCCCGTCCGCTGTCCGCGGACGGGCACCTGCGCGTTCTCCCGTTCCCTTGCCGCCGCCAATGCCGCTGCCGGCTGTCGGGGCGCGGGCCGGGTGCGCCGGAGCGTGCGCCAGTGCGCCGGGTCGGTGACTTCGCCCAATTCGCTTGGCGAGACCCGGAGTTGGCGCCGGGCGCCGATGTGGTGGAGCATGGGCGGGCCCGGTCCGTTGCGGCGCGGTTGCGCCGCGGCCGAGGCGCCGTACGCGTGCTGGGGAGGAGGCGGGTCCGGTGGGTCCGATGGAACGTCCGTTTCTGGTCCGGGGGAAGGCTGTCCCCCTGGCCAAGTACTTGGCCGAGGAGGACATCGAAGGCCTGGTGGCCTGCTCGTGCATCGGGAACGAGGTGAGCATCGACCTCCCGGACACCCGGATCCTGGTGAGCCTGGTCGACGTCGCCGACGTGGTGCGGCTCAACTTCCACATGGTCCAGGACGGCCCGGCCAAGCCCCGCTCGTGGTCGCGCCGGTTGCCCGCCGGAGCCGGCCCGCAGGAGATCGCGGCCCGGATCGCCCTGGACGTCCGCACCCTGGAGCGCGAGTTGGCGCCGCTGCGTCGCCGCCCGCCGACGGTGCCGGAGCAGCGCCGACCGGGGTGACGGCGGGACGCCGAAAGGGCCCGGGCCCGGCAGCGGGGCGCTGCCGGGACCTGGCCTCTCTTCCAGCTAACGCCCCTGCAGGGAACGGACGTTGTTGCCGAAGGTCCAGTTCTTGGAACCGTCCCAGTTGATGGACCAGGTCATCAGCCCCTTGAGGCTGCTGGACGCCCCGCTGCCGTAGGAGTTCCAGGCCTGGGCGACCTGCCCGGTGCTCAGGTAGCCGCCACCCGCGCCGGGTTGGGCGGGCAGGCCGGGGACCTGCTTGTCGTACGGGATGCGGATGGTGGTGCCCTGCACGGTCAGGCCGTTGTTCAGGCAGGTGGTCTGCGCGGTGAAGCCCTGGACGGTGCCGGCCGAGTAGGAGTCGCCCGAGCAGCCGTACATGCTGCCGTTGTAGTACTGCATGTTCAGCCACCACAGCCGGCCGTTGTCCAGGTACTTCTTGATGACCGGCAGGTAGGCGCCCCAGATCGAGCCGTAGACGATGCTCCCCCCGGTGACGTACGCCGTCTCGGGCGCCATGGTGAGGCCGAAGCCGGGCGGCATGGCGGCGAGGACGCCGTCGATGATGCGGATCAGGTTGGCCTGGGAGGGGGAGAGCGAGTTGATGCTGCCGCCGCCGACCAGGCCGGTCTCGATGTCGATGTCGATGCCGTCGAAGTGGTTGGCCCGCAGGATCGGCACGATGGTGGAGACGAAGCGGTCGGCGACGGAGCTGTTGGACAGGTCGATGCCGGCCGCCGCGCCGCCGATGGACATCAGGACGGTCAGTCCGCTCGCCTTGGCCTGGCAGACCTCGTCCGGGGTGGGCACCTTGACGCCGGTGTCCATGCCGTCCTGCCAGAGCGCGGTGCCGTCGGAGAGGATGACGGGGAAGGCCGTGGTGACCACGTTGTAGCCGTGGCCGGTGATGCGCTGGTCGGTCAGCGGGATCCAACCCAGGGGCGGGTGGACGCCGTTGGCCGCGCCGTCCCAGTTCTCCCAGTAGCCCTGCAGCACCTTGCCGGCCGGCCGCTGCTGCTGTCCGCAACCGGCGGCAGTGGCATCAGCGACCGGGGCGGTGGTGGTGGCGGCAGACGCCGTGGCGGTGGTGGGGGCGATCGCCACGACGGCGAGCGCCAGGGCGCCGAGCAGCCGTGGGGTACGGCTGCGGTGGCTGGTGGGGTGGCTGGTGGGGTGGCTTTTCCGGCGCAGGGCAGCGCGGATCGTTCGGTGGGCCATGACGGTCTAGCTCCCTTCCGGCCATGGCCGGGACGCCCCGTGGGGGCGGGGCGGCGTGGGGGTGGCCATGGCGGGGTGACGTGGGGGTGGTCGGTCGGCGGGAAGCCCGGCCGCGGTGCGTGCCGATGGCCCGGATGTCGCGGCCCTGACACGCACGTCGTCACCCGGCAGGGGGCGCGGTGCAGCCGCTGGGAATCGTAGGAGCGCACCGATGGACCGTCAAGAGGTCTGGACCACCAGGCTGTCCCGCCCGACAGGCCTAGCGCGTCACCTGCCAGGACAGGCTCGCGGTCAGCTTCTCGCGCAGCGCCGGGTCCGCCACGGCCGGGGTGGGGTCGGTGGCGATGGCGGTGAGCAGGTGCGGGCGCCAACGGGGCCCGGTGAGCTTGAGGTCGGCGAGGTCCAGCGCGGTGCGGCCGGCGATCCGGGGCAACTCGCGCCCGTCCAGGTACCAGTGCAGCCGGGTGCCGGGCACGGGCAGGTCGACGGTCAGGTGGTCGGCGGCGGTCAGCCGGCTGCCCGCGGCGGTGGGGCTGGTCAGCGGGGTGGCGTGGCGGTAGAAGCCGGCGATCATCGCCTCACGCCCGGGCAGGTTGAACTCCCGTCCGAGCGAGCGCATGATCGAGTTCTCGGTCGGCCGGTACAGCCCGGCCGGGTAGTAGCCGCCGCCCTCGTACGTGCCGACGGTGCCGCCGTCCGGGGAGGCCTGGCCGAGCCAGCGGGACCACTTGGTGCCCTGCCCGCGCATCCGGTCGGCGGTCAGCGTACTGATGTTGGCCTCGGCCGGCTCCGCGCCCTGGTACGTCCCCTGGCCGTCGTAGGCGTACTCGTCGGCGAGCTTGCCCAGCGAGTGCCCGGTCTCGTGCACCGCGATCTGTCCGGACTTGGCGTTGCCGCCCGCCACCGTGGCGATCCCCTCGTAGCCGAGCGGGGACTTGACGTCGTTGTAGCCGGCGCCGCCGTACTTGGTGCTGTTGGCCACCACGAGCACCAGGTCCGCCTGCGGGGCCTTCGCCGCGTACCGCTCGACCGCCTTCTCGTCCACGCAGAGCAGCCGCTCGACGCCGTCACACCAGAAGTACGAGCCCAGCGCGGTGTGCCGCACCGTCGCCTGGTCCGGATCCCCGGTCACCCCCGACTCCGGTGAAACGGCGGACACCGCCCAGACGTTGAACAGCCCGCGGTAGGTGGCGTACGGCTCGACGGCGGTCACCTCGCGCCACTTCTCGGCCGCGTCCGCACGGAACTTCTCCTGTTCCTGCGCGGAGTAGCCGTCGCCTATCACCACCACGTCCAGCTTGGTGGCCGGGTCGCCGCCGTGGACCAGCGGCGTCACGTCGCCGTCGCCCGGCACCGGCGCCACGCCCTGCTGCTGGGCGGCGACGAACGGGGAGACGGTCGGGGCCTGGGCGTGCGAGATGGCGCCGTCCTCGGCGAACGACTCCACCGGCCGCGTGGCCGGTGCACTTTCGCTTGGTGCACTTCCGCTCGGCGTACTTGCGGCCGGCGTACTTGCGGCCGCAGCGCTCCAGGCCGGCGCGGAGCCGAGGAGCGCTGCGGCGAGGGCGGCGGTGAGCAGGGCGGTGGTGGTTCTGACGGCGGTGCGGTGCACGAGCGTGGTCCTCCCCGGTAAGCGGTCTGTGGCCTCCCCCTTCCCATGTCGAGAACCTGACAATCACCTCCCGTCCGCCGAGCTGCGACGGCTCCGAAGCGCCATCGCGGCGAACGGCTGGTGGAGGCCGTGAAAGCCCCATGGCTTTCGCCCGGGCCCGGCGGGCGGGTCCAAGACCGGGTGGTGAACGTGTGCAGCTCGACGTGAGCGGCGTGGATCGCCCCGAGGGGGTGCTCATCCGCCTACACCTTGCCGCCGAAGAAGACCTGCACCTCCTGGATCAGGCCGTCCCGTACGGTGATTGCCTCGACGTTGCGGAACCGGCCGCCCGTGGCGAGCTCGTACTCGTAGTGGACGAAGACGAGTTCCCCGTCGTCGGCGGGTGTGACGTGCAGGAGCCGCTGCTCCCGGAAGCGGTCGGCGGTGGGGAAGCAGCGCCGGAAGAACGTGGCCTTGTCGATGTGGTCGTCCTGCGGGCTGGTGAAGGTGAAGTCGTCGGCGTACAGGGGCAGGGCCGCGTCCCGGTCCTGCGACCGGTAGCAGCGGAACGCCTCGTCGACGATGCTGGCGGGGCTGTCGTGCATGCGATCTCCGTGCTTCGGGTGATGGGGACGGGGCCTGCGAGGCGGTCTGACCTCCGCGCGGACAAGGGGTGCTTGCTCCTCCGCGTCAGGACGTCAGGAGGCGCCGACTGCGCGGTCGGACGCACTGCGCAGAACACAGAATTCGTTGCCTTCGGGGTCGGCGAGGACTGCCCACCCCGAACCGTCGGGGTTCCGGTGATCGCTGACGAACGTCGCGCCGAGGGCCAGCAGCCGGTCGACCTCCTGGTCGCGCGAGGTCTCGGGGCGCAGGCACAGGTGGATCCGGTTCTTGGTCGCCTTGGCCTCGGGCACCTGGTTGAAGTACAGCACCGGGCCCTCTGCCAGCTGCACCTGGGTCTCCCGCGCGCCCGGGCGGTCGTCGGGATCCAGCGGACGGCCGGTCACGCGGCTCCAGAACCGTGCCAGTTCGTAGGCATCCGCACAGTCGATCGCCACGTTCTGCAGTACTGAGACCATGCGCGCGAGTGTTCCCGATCTCCACGTCGAACGCCAGGATGCCCGTCCCCGTGCCTGCCCCGTGCCCGTCTCCGTGCCTGCCCCGTGCCTGTCTCCGGCAGGGCGTCACCGATGGAGGGCGGTCTGGCACCACTCCTCCGCGACGGGCCGGCAGATCGTGGACGGGGACAGGGCCCCGTACACCACCAGGTCGTCGTTGCCGCCGGAGGCGAAGGCGAGGGTCAGCGTCCCTCCCGGACTGACCGTGCCGGTCAGGGTCCAACGGCCTTCGCCGGCGTACCAGGACTCTGCCGGGTGCCTGCCGGCCTCCGCCGGAACGGTGGCGCGGAACCGGCCGTCGGCCTGCAGGGTGAGGGTCTCGCCGGCCGGGCCGCTCCAGGTGCCGATGACGGCCCGGCCGGCAGGATCGGTGGCCGTCCACGGCTGCTCGGCCTCGTAGCCGGTGGCGCCCCAAGCCGATCCTGCGGCGGCCAGGCAGACCCCCGCCAGGGCCGCGCTCCCGCGCAACCACCGGGCCCGGTGCCTGGCCCGTACGACACAGACGCCGGCGACGGCCAGCACCTGCAGCGGCCACAGGGGCGCCAGCAGCAGCCCCAGATCGCACCAGGCCAGCCAGGCCAGTGCCGATCCCCTGCCACCGGAACGCCGCACCTGCGCCCCGTACAGGCCGGCGAGCCCCATCCCGACCGCCCACAGGGCGGCGACCAGCAGGTAGCTCGCGAAGCCGACGGTGTCGGTCGGGTCAGGGCCGGTCCAGGACAGCAGCCTCCACAGTGCGATGCCCGCCGCGACCACGGTGATCCCCACACCGGCGAACGCCGTCAGCAGCAAGCGGAGCGCGCCCCGGCCCGCCGCCTTCAAGCCGGCTGCCGTACCCGTTCTCGGCGAGCCCCCGTCGTCCACACGTCTCACGTCCGTCCCGTCCCCCGCCGTCGTCGCGATGCCCGGCAGACGATAGCCACGCCCCCGCCCGCCGAGGAACGGACCGGTGGACTCCGGTACAGAACTGCGACACCCCGGCGGCCGCTCCGCCAGCGGCGCTCTCGGGGTGGCTTCGGGAGCTGGGGGCGGGTGCCCGTGCCGCGTGGCGCAGGCCCCCGGTGTGGCCCCGACCGTTGGTGCCACGAGGCACGCCGTCGACGGTGAGCGAACGGACGCCGTGCGCCCTCGGGTTCAGGCCGGGGTCGGGCCGGTCGAACCCCGGAGGGCGCGCCGTCCGTGCTACCGGTTGAGGCCGGTCGGTAGTCGGCACGAGGACGGATGCGGGAGGACAGCGATGGCCTGGTACCAGGGGCCGAGCCGGATCACGGTGACGGCGGTGGAGGGGCGGTTCCCGCAGCGGGTGGTGGTGACCGTCCGGGGTGCCGGGCCGGTGGTACTCCCCGGGGAGGTCGGCGCCGTCCACCTTGTCGACGCGGAGAGCTGGCAACTCGACCTGGAGCACCGGCATCAGGGCGACTGGTGCGCCAACGTCCGGGCGGTGCAGGGGCGTTGGCAGGAGATTCAGGGCAAGCTGACGCAGGTCGTACACAGCCGCAACCGGGACCAGGCGGGCGACCGCCAGGACCGCAACCTGGTCCTGCGGATCGAGCGGGTCACGCCGGGCGGTGACGGCGCTGACAGGCCCTCGGCCGTGACGGCCACCCCCGCCGCACGCCGGACCACCGCCGTGCCGCACGCCCCGGCGGGCGGCACCACGGCCCCGGGCGTGCGGACGACCGCCTCGGGAGTCGGGGCCGACAACCTGCGGCCTGCCGTCCCCGGTGGGCGAATCACCAGCGGGGGAGGCGCGACCCGGACGACGACCTCGTCGAGCTCGACCGGCTCGTCGAGTTCGACCACCTCGACGGCCTCGACCACGTCCTGGAGCGGCTGACCGGTCTGCGACGCGCATGTCCGCAGGGCGGCGACGGCGGAGTGCGCGCTCGGCGCGGGGTCGTCGGCGAAACGTTGGGAAACTTTCCTAACGAAAGCCATTGACCCCGCAGCCCGGTGCCCCGATTCTGTGAGACACCCGTCGGCGGGCACCCGTCGTCCGTCGCGGGTGGCCCCGCCTTCCCGGCCTGCCGTCACAGCCCCGGAACGACGAAAGTGAGTTGGCATGCGCACGACTATCGGAGTCCGCCTCACCGTCCCGCTGCTGGCCGCCGCCCTCGGCCCGGCCGCACTCCTGCTCGCCCCGGCGACCTTCGCCGTGGCGGCCCCCGCTGCGGCCGCCGTACCCGGGATGGTCGCCGCGCCGTACGAGTACCTCGGCTGGGGCAACCCGCAGAAGCCGACCGACGTCATGAAGGCGGCCGGGGTCAAGTGGTTCACCCTCGCGTTCGTCCTCTCCGACGGCGGATGCAACGCGAAGTGGGACGGCAGCCGACCGCTCACCGGGGGCTCCGACGAGGCCGCCATCAAGTCGATCCGGGCGGCCGGCGGTGACGTCGTGGTCTCCGTCGGGGGGTGGAGCGGGAACAAGCTCGGCGAGAAGTGCACCAGCGCGAGCACACTGGCCGGCGCCTACCAGAAGGTGATCGACGCCTACGGGCTGAAGGCCCTCGACATCGACATCGAGAACACCGAGTTCGGCAGCGCGACGGTCCGTCAGCGGGTGGTCGACGCACTGAAGATCGTCAAGACCAAGAACCCCGGCATCGTCACCTACGTCACCATGGGCACCACACCGAGTGGCCCGGACGCCAACGGCAAGGATCTCATCAAGCGCGGCGCGGCCGCCGGCCTGGCGAACGACGGCTGGGTGGTGATGCCCTTCGACTTCGGCGGCCACAGCGGCAGCATGGGGCAGGCCACGGTCGGCGCACTCGACGGGCTGAAGGCCGCAGTCGCGAGCGCGTACGGCTACGGCGACGACGCGGCGTACCGGCACATCGGCGTCTCCTCGATGAACGGGAAGACCGACGAGGCGGGGGAGACCGTCACCACCGGCGACTTCCGCACCATCCTCGGGTACGCGAAGCAGCACCACCTCGCCCGCTTCACCTACTGGGCCGTCAACCGCGACCGCGCCTGCGGGTCCGGCACGGACGCCGACGCTTGCAGCGGGGTCTCGCAGTCCCCGTACGAGTTCACCAAGATCGTCGTCCAGTACCAGGGCTGAGCCCCGGCGGCCTCGCGGACGAGGCATCCGCCCGCCCTGACCCTCGCCGCCCCCGCCACGCCGCCTCGCCCGGCCGTGGTGGGGGCGGCGACCACGTGGGCACCGTGAGGGGCACGTTCCGGCCGACCATGTGAGCGCTAACGCAATCCGTACACCTCGCTGAGCTCAGCCGAAACTGTCGTGCCGTGCCGTGACGTGACGTGCCGGTCCTGGTGCTGGTTGTGGCCCGGGGTTGCGGGGTGCGGGGGCCGGGTCGCGGGTTTGCCTGTGGTGGCCGGTAGTTGAGGGTGGTGTCGGTCCAGGCGGGTGCGTGCTGCGGTCGGTACCCGCTTCGCGGGTCGTCGCTTCCGTGTCGCTCGCGTGCCGGTGGTCCGCTGGTCGCTTCCGTGCTGT